>JBBRUH010000530.1:0-3554 GCA_038248005.1 Cytophagales bacterium
ACGTCTTCGCTTGAACGGTATTTTTTAGTTTATCCTCGTTCAAGCGTCTTCGCTTGAACGGTATTTGTTAGTTTATCCTCGTTCAAGTGTCTTCGCTTGAACGGTATTTGTTAGTTTAAGTTATTGAATATCAGATACTTAAATTCTTTTTATCAATAGAAATTATTACCAAAATGTAAGTAATTAGTTACACAAATAAACATTTCAATTAAAAAAAATAAATCCATGTCTGAATTAGTAAGCATCGTCATTACAGCCTATAATGGAGGAGATTATCTCATAGAAGCCGTTGAGAGTATTTTTAAGCAAACTTATACCAATTGGGAACTCATCTTGGTCAATGATGGCTCTAAAGATGATACTCTAAAGCTTATGGAAAAATATGCTGTACAAGATAATCGCATCAAAGTATTGAGCCATGAAAATAAAGGAATTAGCTATTCTAACAATCGGGCCTTAGAAATAGCTAAGGGAAAATACTATGCAAAATTAGATGCAGATGATAGGATGCTACCCAATCGCCTAGAAAAACAAGTTACTTATCTTCAAAATCACCCTGAAGTAACCATGCTTAGTTGTCAGGCTCACTACATCAATCCGAAGGGAAAAAGAATAGGCATACAAATTACCCCAGGATATACTAGCATAGAAGAAAGTAAAGAAGCTAGAGAAGAGGGGAGACTTATCATTGCTCTGCACTCTGGCTTTATGACTTATATGGATAAAATTAAAGAAGTAAAAGGCTATCGTGAGGATTTGCCCTGTGTAGTAGATTTAGACTTATACAACCGAATGATAGAAAAAGGCAATGTATTAATTATCTTAGGGGATAAATTAGTAGAATATAGAATGCACTTAGCTTCTGTTATGGCACTCACTACCCGCAATAATCAAACTCAGCATGTGAAATCTTGGCTTTCAGATACTTATAAAAGAAGAGTCAAAGGAGAAAAAGAACTATCACTCGATGAATTCAAGTCATTGCAAGCACAAGCTTCTTCTTGGAATCAATGGAAACGCCGAACCAAGGAGATGGCCTATCATCACCGCCGCAACTCTATCATCCATTATGGAGACAACAGTTATTTACCTTTTGTCTATTCCGTAGGAATGGCTACCTTGCTACAGCCCATACATACACTCAGTAGAGTAGGGGCTTGGCTCAAAAGAAAACTAAAAAAATAAAACTTCACTTATCTAATAAATCGTCATGAATCTTGCTCCCATTTGCTTGTTTACTTATAAACGTTTAGACTGTACCATACAAACCATAGAAGCCTTACAGAAGAACTCTTTAGCCTCTCAAAGTGTGCTATATATATTCTCTGATGGGCCTAAAAAAGCCGAAGACCTCGTAGAAATACAAAAAGTAAGAGATTTTACGGATAAGATTCATGGCTTCAAAGAAGTGATTCATTTTCACAAAGAAAACAATAGCGGACTTGCCAACTCTATCATCGCAGGGGTAAGTCAGATAATTGCAGAGCATCAAAAAGTAATTGTATTAGAAGATGATTTAATCACTACCCCTAATTTCTTGGCTTTTATGAATCAATCTCTTGATTTTTATCAGCATAAGTCAGAGGTGTTTTCTATAGCAGGCTACACTATTCCCATTAAAATCCCTTATACCTATCCCTTTGACATGTATGCTTGCCCTCGTCATAATCCGTGGGGCTGGGCAAGCTGGCAAGACCGTTGGGAAACCGTAGATTGGGAAGTAAAGGGCTATGAAAAGTTTCAAAATGACGCAGAAGCTCGTGCTAGATTTAACCGTGGAGGGAGTGACTTAGCCACTATGTTAGATAAGCAAATGAGTGAACAATTAGATTCTTGGGCAATTCGTTGGGGGTTTCAGCAGTTTTTGAATCGACAAATCAGTATCCATCCTACGCTCTCTAAGGTTCGCAATATTGGGTTTGGGCCTGAGGCTACCCATACTAAGTTTTATGACCGCTATCGCTCAGAGCTAGACCAAACTCAAAAACAAGACTTTAATTTTGTTCCTATACTTGAAATACCTGATTTTGTACTCAAAACGTATCAAGATAAATACAGCCTTCGCAAAAGATTTATTGGTAGGCTAAAGCATTATTTGGGGTTGCCTTGATGATTTTTTTGCTGAAAAATTAAATTTAACAAAGTCTAATTTTGGGATTTTTTTCTTTTAAAAGGATAAATATTTGATTTAAAGAAATGTATAATGCCTTTTGAAACAAGGGATACAAATTGCTGTTGCACTAGATTTCTTTTATATAATTATTAGTTTATAAATTTCAAAAAAACACTATGCAATCAAAAAAAGATTATTCTGTTGAGACTTTAAGAGGAATTGCCATTATTTTATTAGTAACTCACCATGTAATAGGACGAAGTTCTTCTGGTCTTGCTTTACCTCCTGATTCGTTTTTAAGATATATTGATGAATCTCTGGAATTCTTACGATTACCTCTATTTACGGTAATATCAGGTTATATTTATGCCATTAGTCCTTTAAAACAAGGTACTCAATATATATTCATGCAACGCAAAGTAAGGCGGTTATTGTATCCTTTGATTACTGTTGGAGGGCTGACTTATATTTTTCAAGCATTTACACCAGGAACTAACAACCCACCTGACATTTCAAAAATCTATATCATACTAACTGCTTCTTACATACACTTTTGGTATCTTAGAGCCTTATTACTTCTTTTTTTAGTGGTAGTACTTTTAGAATTGAATCATTTTATTCGTAAAATACAATATTGGATAATCCTCGTATTCATTTGTCTTTTGATTAGTGGGATATTACACGAAACCTATATAGGTAGTTATTTTAATGACTTTATTCCGATCAAACAATGTTTTTATCTTCTGCCTTTTTTTCTATTGGGTTTAGGCATCAAAAGATTTGATATAATCACAAATCAATGGCTAATATACCTATCCTTTGTCGGACTCCTTATAGGTTTAATCATCCAACAAATGCATTTTTTTGGATACATCCCTTATTATACTTGGGCTAATCCTATCTCGAGAAGTATTCTAGGAAGTATAACAGGAATGTTTGGCAACATTATATTTTTTAAGTACAGAAAAAATGTAAAAATACTGGCTTGGGTTGGTGGTTATGCTTTTACGATTTACCTCTTTCACATGTTTGGTGTGGGTGGTTCAAGAATAGCATTAAAGATACTGGGATTAAATTTCATTTCACTACAACTCATTTTTGGAGTCATATTTAGCGTACTTTTATGTGTATTGATAGATATCATTCTTAATAAATTTAATCTATCTCGAGTCTATATATTAGGAAATCCAAAAATCCGAAAATGATGATGTATCTTTTAGTTGAAGTCAATCTTTCATAATTAGTATTAATTTTCACGATTTTGGACTAAGGCTTAAAGATACTTTTTGAGTAAGCCTTCATTATTCTAAATAAGCAAAAGGGTTTTACTCAGCGTTAGGTAAAAGGATATTTTGATATTTATTGCATTTTAAGCATACAAAAAAGGGCTATTTAAGCATTGATAAAATAAGTTTTGCACAAAAAAATATACTCATAAAGT
>JBBRUH010000531.1:0-3553 GCA_038248005.1 Cytophagales bacterium
CTAATATACTGTTTTGGTTAAATAGTCGGATAAAACCTTGATGGATTTTGGTGAGACACCAAAATTTTCGAAGGTGAGACACCTTTCGAGGAGTGTATCTCTCGACAAAATTACCAAAATATAACACTAATATACTGTTTTGGTTAAATAGTCGGATAAAACTTTGATGGATTTTGGTGAGACATCAAAATTTTCGAAGGTGAGACACCTTTCGAGGAGGTATATTTTCCGACAAGATTACCAAAACGCAACACTAGTATCGAATAGGTTTTCCATTGGTTTTTAAAAGTTTATTATCTTGATAGACGATTTCTCCATTGACGATTACTGTTTCTATTCCCTCCGAAAACTGATTAGGATTGGCTACACTGGCTTTTCCTGCGATGGTTTTAGGGTCAAAAATAGTTAAATCAGCGATGTAGTCATCAGCGATTTCTCCTCTTAAATCCATTGCTCCACGCATCAGCTTGGCAGGCAAAGTAGTTACTTTGGAGAGTACTTTTTCTAAGCTCATGCCTATATCCATGCCGTGACGTACCGCAGTCGCAAAACAACCTGCTCCTCTTGGATGATTATTGGCTTTAGACTCTCTTTCTATCCCTCCATCTGAGCCTATCATACAAAAGTCAGTTTGCAAGGCAAGATTAATGGTTTTTTCAAAAGGCATTGTACCTGGAGGAACAGCTACCAAAACACCATATTGTTTGCGGTAAAAAGGAAAGTTTTGAGCCGTAATTTTCTGCCCTGTCCCTACAATGGTCAGGTCTTCATACGTCAATCCAAAACGCTCTTGCCAGCCAGGGTCAAAACGCTTTGAAACCAAATAAGTAGCCCAATAGCTATAAGGATAGACACAAGTAGTAACTTCTAGCCCAAAGTTATTGGCGTTTTGGATAAGTTCTAAGGCTTGGCTCATATTGTGTGTGCCACCTGTGGAGTGTAAGTGATCAATGTGTACACGAGCTCCTGAATCTTGGGCAAGTTTGATGGCTTCTTTTACCCCTTCTAGTTCTTTGTCTGGGGAAGAGTAGCGTAAGTGTAAAAAATAAGGTCTATCATATTTGGCAGCGATTTTAGCATAGCCCAAAAGTTCTTCATAAGGTGTAGGCTGATACTCGATGCTGTGGCAAACTCCAAGTCCTCCTTCTTCTAGCCCTTTTTCTGTTAATTTATAGCGTGTGGCTAGGTTTGCATATTGGTTTCGGATGACCATGACAAAAACACCTACACCATAATTGACATAATGGGGTTTAGGGTCAAACTGCTGGTGATAGCTCGCAGGACTGGCTGCTCCTCCGTGCATTTGCAAGACTGTGCTTGCACCATCTGCGAGTTTATAGGATTCAAAAATCTTATAAGTGTTCTGAGGACTCCCTGCATTGTCTGCCAAAATATCTATAAACCCAGGGCTAACAATTTTACCTGTGGCATCTATATTTTTATCAGCTTCTAGGTTGCTAGGGCTGAGTTTGATTTTGTTATCTTTGGTGACACCGACACACATTTGCACGATTTTTCCTTGATGATATACCTTAGCATTGCGGATAGAGAGTTTATAAGGATAGACAGACTGTCCCACTACTATTTGTGGTGCAAGCATCAAAGCACCACCCGTTAAGGCTATATTTTTGAGGGCTTTGCGTCGCCCTTCTGTTATGTTGTCTTGGGAAGTAGAAGGTGTTTTCAATCTTATTTTAGTTTAATTAATGGGCTAAATATAGTTATTTTTGAGAATATTGTAGAATATTTGATGAGAAGACCTCATAAAGTGAATAAAGATTTGATTTTTAATCTTTGGTGGATGTTGAATATGGATATGAAAAATCCATTAGTTATATAACCTAAAACCTTCTACAGTAAGAGATGAGTTATAAGTTCGTAATAATCTGACAATGAGGGTTTTACTTAAACTGAATGAGTACTTTATTTTGAAGGGATTACATAGGGTCATTAAAATTATCTTTTATTTTTATAAGTCCTTTGGCTTTTCCTGCCATTCTTTTCTGAGGTTTTTCAGTTGTGTATTTTTCTTTATCTGCCAAAAACTTAATGAAATGTAAGACTTCCGTTTTATACTGTGGTTTTAGGCTTGCTAATTTTGTATAGATTTGTAAATCAGTCATATATCTTTTTATTTAAGAGTATAAAAAAAATTAAGGCATATTGAAAACTCACTAAAACTCTAATAATTACTTCATAGAAGTAAAATTTCAGGCTTAATCTTCTGTTTTTACTTCTAAGGCATCTCATAAAATGAGATGATACTTGATATCATATAAATACTATCTCTCTGAGGTAAACTACACTTCTCTTGAGCAATCATATTGCCTTAAAAATATCGCAATAATTTTTAATAAGCACAAAAAAAATTAATAAACAATAAAAATGCTTTAATTTAGGCATTTAGTAACAGAAATCTATACAAAATATGTCTTCAAAATTACTCTTGCAATCTCTCAACCGACTGAAAGAATGGTACGAACAACATCAACCTGTGGTGGTAGATGGGTTTAATGAGGGAATTTCAATGCAGGAAATTCAGAAAATAGAAACTGAAATAGAAGTCCAGTTTCCTGAAAGCCTCAAAACGCTCTTAGAAAATCACAATGGTACAGATGCCTTTGTACTTTTTGATGGACACGAAGTCTGTCGATTATTAAGTGCCAATGAAATCAAGGCTGAATACAAAACTCAACAAATCACTATAGACAGTCAAGAGGAATTGGCACAAGAATTAAAACTGCCTTTTCACCCCAATAGACTTCCCGTCTTGCTCTATCTTTCTGGTGATTTTAGCTATCTTCATCCTGATACGGGTGAGCTAGTTTATATTTCGCAAGAGGGAGATAGTGCCCATACTTTTTATGATTTGAGTGAATTTATAGGTCAAATGGCAGATAGACTTGAGAAAGGTCGCTATCAATTAGATGAATATGGAAGTATCCGTATGATGGAAGTGAATGAACTCTGGGTCAATATTCGTAAATTCTTAAATGGACATCTGGCACATCGTGGAGAGCTTTTCTGCCCTAAAATCTCTCACAATGAACAGAAAAAACTCCTGCAAACTATCAGAGAGATTCACCCTAACTTTAATGATTTAGCTTATAATGATTTGCCTGAATCGCTTCGCTTGACTTTGTCAGCACATAATGGGCAGAATTCTGATTTTAAGTTGTTCTTTTATGAAGATAAAAGCTATTATTTGCTTTCGGTAGAAGAGATGATTCGTGAACTGAAATCTCAAAAAGGAAATGGGAAATTACTGCTTCCTATCTTGAGCAATGGTAGAGATATGGTTTGCATGGATTTGCTCAACGAAGAGCTTTATGTCAACAAAACTGACTATATGGGAATAGATTGGACTGATTTCTTACTTAGTTATTGGGATCATCTCCAAAATCGCCGATTTGGTGTCAGTGATGAAAGCTTATTTGCCAAAAATAATTTTTAAACCATTAAGAAATTAAGGTGATTAAGCCTGTTTTGATGATTTTAAACCATTAAGAAATTAAGGTGATGAAGCCTGTTTTGATGATTTTAAACCATTAAG
>JBBRUH010000532.1:0-3501 GCA_038248005.1 Cytophagales bacterium
AATAATTTTTACGATCAAATACCGAATACGAAGCAATCTCACAGTTACAAGCCAAGCCCATCTTTATAGCATATTCTACTACCTGTGTATTGAGGCGAGGTAAAGTGCCAGGATGGGCTAAGCTTATTACACTAATTTGAGTGTTAGGTTCACTTCCAAATATATTCCCTTCGTGAGCGAATATTTTACTTTGTGTCTTGAGTTGGGCATGAATCTCTAGACCTATGACCATCTCATATTTTTCTTGGTAGTACGCTTTCATAACATCACCTCATTTATCTTACTATGCTAAAATAAAGTAGATTTACTTTATTTACAAACTCAAAATTAGTAAGTTTTTTGATGACTTGACGCTTCTACGCAGATTATGTTTAAAGCAAAGCATTTGCAAATAAAATATAACTCTTTGATTATCATAAAGTTATACTTTTTGATATTTGTATCAGATAATTTAGATTTTATAGAGTAGCCAAGATTCTTATAAAAAAATTAACTGGTCGATTATAAGAATTTTATGCTATCACTTACTTCCTCTTTCTCATTTATCCTAACTCTATTTTAGTAGAAATAATCCTTTGAATTAAATCTTTTACTTTTTTAATTTGCTCTTCATCAGTATTATAAAATTTGATGAGTTGTTTTTCAAGAAAACGTTCGTGAGAAGCATCTAACCAATCAACGACTACTGGAAACTCATGGGTATTCTTCTCTAAAAAGGGACGATATAAATCTAAGTACATTTGATAAACCTTCACTTCTTCTTTAAACTCATCTGTAACGATATTATTAAGATTATCAAATATTTTTTGACTTACTTCATACACTGTAAAAAAATCAATGTTTGGTTTTTCGAGTTGAAGCACTTCTAAGTACTTGATAGGCTCAGCATTTTGTAAAAAACTTTTAAGCGATAGTTTTAAATAACTATTAAATAAAGTGTGAATAGATAATGAATAATTTTCATAGATTCTCCCAAGTCCTTTCAGCTTAAACTCATCACCCCATCTTTTTAGTTCAAATTCTACACTACGTCTGAAGATACTTTCTTCAAAATTTAACAAATTAGGAGCTACTTCGCGGGCTTGATGTAAATCTTTGTAAAAGCCACCGTAGTTACATTTAATCTGTGTGTTTTTGCGATCATAAGTAATCTGTGCGTATAATGGGTAGCTAGGCTCGCCTCTAACTATTATTTCTTTAAGATTATTGTTCAAAAAGAATTTGACAGTGATTTTCTTGGGTTTTTTCATAAAAAAGTAATTTGTTTTACGTGATAGTAATTATTAAAAGAGAATATATATTTTAATTATAAGAGTTTATACAATAAAGAAGTAATTTTCTTTGGAAAATATTAATTAGATTCTTTCCGAAATTAGATTAAACATACAAATTAGCATCATTTTATATTAAAAAACTATTTATTTTAATATTTTTCTATATTTATTCTATTTCTTGTCAAATTTAGATTGATTTATCCGTAATTTTTAGAGCTAATTTATTGAATGGCTCTTTTAGAAGTACTTCTTTTGCGAAAATGACAGCCATTTCTTCTTCTAAAATCCCATCTTCATAAAAACTTAAAGCATACTCTTTTAAAAGCCAATCTTCTGGAGCAAGCTGAATAGCTTTCAAAATGTGATATAGTCCTGCATTGTTACCTTCCTGAATATGCTCAATGGACTCGGAGATAACACAAGCAGCTACTCTGTGCCAAAAAGGAGTTTCAGTTTTGGTTAGTATATAATTGACAAATGTATAAGTCATAATACCTGCTCCAAGCTCTGTAACTTGGTGGAGCGTTCGGATAATGTTAGCAGGTTTGACATGCTCATTGAGTATAATTTCTACTTGTTCAAATTGAAGGCTTTTCAATAATTTGAGTAATTCTTGATGTAATTGAGTTTCGCTATAGGTAATCATATTCTTTTATGTGCTAAATTTATATTTATTGAATTATGAATGTATGAAAAAAATGTGAGTAAAAATTATTAATATATCAATTTTAACTCTAAAGTAAAATTTTTTGGTCTAAAACACCTTTTTTTGGAGTGTAAAATCAAAGATTTTTTCTTGTTTGAAGCAAAAGATGTAATTTGGCAACAAAATAACTTAAAAATATGATGTATTGGACAAAAAAAATAACCCACATTTTTTTATTCTTGGGTTTAGTGCTATTATTGCCTGTATGCTCTGGAAATCCAGAAGGTGAACAAACACAGACTATCACTCCCCCTGATAGTTTAGACACTGATGAAGCAAATAATTCTGTGTCAAAAGTAGAGCCTCCCAAAGTGGATAAAAAGTTTAATGATATGGCTAGATTTATTGCTGGTCTTTCACCAGAAGAAGGAAGTGAATTTACACAATATAGCCAAGATCCAGCTTGGAAAGCCTTTGCACAGCAAACTGATACTCAATGGGAAAAAATAAATGCCAACAAACTCCCAAAGATGAAAGAATGGAGTAACCAAGAATTACAAGCAGCTAATGAAGCTAAAGGCTTGGTTTTTTATCCATTTAGTGGACCTGACTTTATGCACGCCTCTGTTTTTTTCCCAGAAGCAGAGCAGATTGTGATGATAGGCTTAGAACCAATAGGTAATCTACCTAATTTTGAAAAGATTAGTAAAAAATCTATAGGAGGATATTTTAATGGGATTCAGCGTACACTTTACTCTATTTTAAGTGTAAGTTTTTTTAGAACTATCTCTATGGCTGATGATTTTACGGGACGTGTGGTAAGTGATATAGATGGCACATTACCTGTCTTGATGTTTTTTATGGAACGCACCAATCACAAAGTTTTATATTATGAAAAAATAGCTATTAGCCCTGAAGGCAAGGTAATCCCAGCAGAAGAAGCAAAAGCTGACTCTACGTATTATGGCTCTAAAATCACTTTCCAACGCAATGACCACCCAGAAGAATACAAGACTTTGTATTATTTTGCAGCCAACCTACAAGATTCACCTTACTCTGCTAGAAGTGGTATGTCAGAAGGTGGTCTAGCACAGCGTACAGATTTTAGAAAATATTTGGAAAGTCTTGACATTACTTCTACTTATATCAAATCAGCTTCTTATCTGATGTATAGAGATAGCTTTAGCATTATTCGTAATCTTATTTTAGATAAAAGTAAATATTTTTTACAAGATGATTCAGGTATGTCTATTAATTTTATAGACACAGCCAAATGGGATTTGACTTTCTACGGAAGTTACATATCGCCCATTTCCTTATTTAGTGTGCGATACCAATCTGCCCTTCGTCAGATTTACCAAAAAGGTGTGGGTGTTAAACCTCTTCCTTTTGGGATTGGTTATCAGTACCAAGCAGGAACTTCTAATCTTATGTTGGGAGTTAAGAAGTAAATATCCAATAAAATTCTTAGTGTAGTAATCTCCGTGCTAATATAATGATTATCTTACAGTAGATTTGAATTTAAACAGATAAAAATATGGAAGTTACCATTAGTATCAAAAATGATAAGGGCGAAGTAAC
>JBBRUH010000533.1:0-3496 GCA_038248005.1 Cytophagales bacterium
ACTAGCTGGTATTAAAAATCTTATTGCTCTGAAGTCGGGATTATAAATCCCGACTAGCTGGTTCATACAAGACAGGAATTTTATTTTTTTATTAAAAACTAGATTCTATTTTTCTCGTTAGAAAAGATATTTCTTTTTTCTAAAAATAAAATAAGACTATGTTAGAAGGTATTTTTGAACTTATTTTTCGAATAATTTTCAATTCTATAGGTGCAGCTATACGGTGGGCATTTTTTTTAGGAAAATATTCTTATAAAAAGTTATTTCTTCAAGAAACAAGAAATATCACAGTAGCTATTTTAGCTTTAATCATGTTTATTGCAGGTGGAATTTATTTGAATGAAAATTCTAAAAAAGATATAGAAGAACAAGGTGAGAAATCATAAAATGTAACTTACGCTTTAACGTGAGAAATCATAAAATGTAACTTACGCTTTAGTGTGAGAAGCAATTTGTATTTCAACAAAAGTAAAAAGCCTATTCAATTTAGTTTGAATAGGTTTTTCTTCTTTGAACTCATTATTTTTACAATTATATTACTATCTATTCACACATTAATATCAACAGATGAAAAATTTTAAGCTCCTTTTTTTAGTTGTATTTCTGCTTTTAGGTGCTTGTCAATCCGTAAAAATAGCTGATACAAAGGCTAGTTATAGTAGAGAACTTGCATGGTATCAAGAGTCAATAGAAAACTCTATGTCGCCTTCTCCAGAAAAAGTCTATACTAATTTGGTTTCTATCACTCCTCAAAACGATAATTTAATTCGAAAAAGAATTAACAATGAAGATTATATTTTGATGGTTACTTGGAAACAAAATATTTCATTTTATGAAAAATATTTAGATTCTACTCATTACAATACTGGAAACCATCTAATGTGGGTAACAACAGCACCAGAATTGGCACAGAGAATGAAAAAAGAAAAGACTAAAAATGTAAACCTACGACTCAAACAATTATTAGGATTGCCTCCCAATGCTGTTTATAGTTACTTTATTGAATTTTGGGTTAAGCCTCAAGACTTATTTCGTCCTTGTCCTGATAGTGAAATTACAGATAATAAATGTGATTTGTGTTTTTCCGAAAATGCAGATTCTTTATATGTGGCTTGGATAAATGAAAATAGAGTTAGTCGTTATTACCAATGTCAAATAGATGAAAAATATCCTTGGACACAACTAGGATATACATACGATTGGAATCCTAAAAATAAATCACATATCGGACTGAGTGAATTTGTAATAAGGGAAAATAAAAATATTATTATTAAGGCAATTTATACTACGGAAGATTATTTGAAGAAATAAATGAAACTCATTTTATTAGATACCGATACAATTTCTTTTTTCTTTAGGAACGAGAAAAAGAATGAACAAAAAGTAACTCAAAGTTTATGAGTATGGTTTTTTGAAGGTTTAATGACTATTCCGTTATTTGTGTTGAAAAATGACTATTAAATCTTCATCTCAGAATACATTCTTGATTTAGCCATTTCAACATTAACTCTTAAACAATAAAAATTCTAAGGGTCTTCTAATTAGGTCATTTGACAATTAATTTCAGTTCAATTTTGAGGATTAAGATATTAGACTTTCCAAGTCTGCCAGACTTGGAAAGTCTAAAACATCTAGAAGTTCTTTATCATTAAACTTCAAGCATCTTCACCACAAGACCTTTAGGATTTAAAAATCATAAAAATTTGGACTTGTATGGTTGATGTCAAAATAACTTTTTATCCTTTTCCTAACCTCTCAACAGTCATTTCTAAAATGTCAATAACGGAACGGGGAAAAAGATTGATTTTCAAAACTATTCTCATAGTTTCAGCCCAATGACCATCACATCATCTATTTGATTATTGTCTTTTTGCCATTCTAAGAAGTTATTCTTGAGTTTGTCGTATTGAGTGCCTACTGGGAGTGTATGGAGTGTCTCGAGTAACTCATAAAAGCGAGCTTTGCTAAATTTACGCCCTCGTTCACCTCCAAACTGATCTTGGTAGCCATCCGAAAACATATAAAGCATAGTTGGAGATTCGTAGGAGATAGTTTGGGTAGCAAAAGGCACATCTTCATCTCTAAAATTATATGAACCTCCGATAGACTGTCGCTCACCCATAAGCACACGATACCCCTTCTTTTCAAACATCAGCATTGGAGTTACTGCTCCTGCAAACTTTATTTCTTTTTTGTCTGGATTGATGGCACACAGCACCATTTCCATTCCATCTTGTCGGCGAGCAGTATCGTGGTGCAAGGCTTGGCGAACATTGTCGTGAAGTTTGTTGAGGATATCGCCTGGCTCAGTGATATTCTGTATTTTTAGAATCTGATTTAAGAAGGCGTGTCCTATCATACTCATAAATGCTCCAGGAACTCCATGCCCTGTGCAATCCACCGCAGCTATGTAGTAAATCCCTTCTAGCTCAGCATACCAATAAAAATCACCACTGACTATATCTTTAGGTTCATAAAAAACTACCCAATCTGAGAAGAAAGTTTTCATGGTAGGCAAAGGTGGCAGTAAAGCCTCTTGGATTCGTTGGGCATAGCTAATACTGGCACGCATATTTTTGTTGGTATCAGCTATTTGTAGATTTTGTTTCTCGAGTATATCTCTAGAAGAGGCTAGTTCTTCAGATTTTTCATGGAGTTGCTGGTTCGTTTGTCGTAGAATCTGTTCACTCTGCTCGAGCTTTTGATTTTTATTTTCTATGACTTCTTTTTGAGTTTCTAAGGCTTTATTAGACTTGATTTTCTGTTTATATGCCCAAAATGCAAAGCCAAGTAGTCCGATAGCCAAGATTAGCCCTACCAGAATGGCATAGATAAAGAACTGCTTTAACTCATTTTCTTTGGCTAAGAGAGCGATTTCATTTTCTTTTTGAGCAATATCATAAGTAGCTTGAAGACCTGCTATTTTCTTGACATTTTCCTCATTAAACATCATCTTTTGCCAAGTCAGGTAAACATTTAAATACTGATATGCACGAGCATAATCTTCCTCCATGGCATAGATTTGAGAGAGTGTAAAAGCTGCATTCTTCATATCATCTTTTGAGCCTATACTTTGGGCTACTTCAAAACTTTGGAGAGCATACTCGAGAGCTTCTTCATTTTCACCTAAAATTCTGTAAATATTTGCAATATTGGCTAGACAGACAGAGACACCTATTTTATTGTCTATTTTTTCTAATTTGCTAAGAGCCTGTTGATAGTATTTGAGTGCTTGAGGGTAGTCTTGTAAGTCATCATAGATATTTGCCATATTATTAAGGCAAGTTGCTATATTTTTAATAGAGTTTTCTTTGGTGTAAATGTTGAGTGCTTTTTCCAAATACCGAATACCTGTATTATAGTTTTTTTGTATGCTATAAGCATTGCCCATATTGATATAGCAATTGGCAATGCCTAGCGTGTTACCTAGTTTTCTTTCTATTTTGAGTGATTGCTCATACCTACTAGTTGCCTGCTTAAAATCACCTTGAGACTG
>JBBRUH010000534.1:0-3496 GCA_038248005.1 Cytophagales bacterium
CATCAGGTGAAAATCTGGAAGTACTAGTAGAATGTAATGTTACAGGGTTTGGTACAGGAGGCTCTGGTGGAAATGCTATCAGACACACTACAGCAGCAAGTACTCACCAATTCTGGCAAACAGATGGTTCAGCCCCAACAGGAAATGGAGCTATCGATGGGAATCGGGCAAATATTCAAATATTTGAACCTTTGGTAGCTTGTACTGGAACACCAGATGGTGGCACAGCACAGGCTAGTCCAGCTACTCTATGTGTAGCTCCTTTTACTTCTACTTTATCTGTAACTGGATCTACCTCTGGACTTAATATAGAGTATCAATGGCAGTCCTCACCAGACGGAACTACTTGGTCGGATATAGGTGGAGCTACTGATGCTACATATATTACTCCCGTACTTACCACCAATACGAGTTATCGTAGAGTAACTACTTGTACTAATAGTGCTGAATCTGCTAATTCGATAGGAGTAACAGTAAATGTACCAGTACCTACTTTTGCTACACTCCCTTACACTCAAGATTTTGAGGCTTGGGTATCTCAGTGTGCAAATAGTGATGTGCCTGATGGAAACTGGAAACAGACTCCTTCCACAGCTGATGCTGATGCATCTTGGAGAAGACAAGACCAAGGAAGTACTGTACCTTGGGCAGCAGGAACAATAGGGCTTGTAACTCCATTTGAAGGGGCAGGTGCTGCAAATTTTCGTACTTATTGGGCATCTACGGGTACGAATGCAAGTTTAGATTTGTATGTTAATCTAGAAGGTACAAATATAGCTAATGCCAAGTTATTGACATTTAGATATCAGAATACAAGTGGGACAGATAGACTAGAAGTCTCACTCTCTACAGATGGAGGAACTACTTTTTCGGCACCATTAGCTACTTATAATTCTCCTTCTGCTTGGGTTCTTCAAAGCCTAACACTTACAGGTGGAACAGCCAATTCTATCATCAGATTCAGAGCATTTAGTGATTTTGGGAATGATGACATAGGAATAGATTTATTAAATGTAGTAGAGTTATTACCTTGTGTTGGCATACCTGAAGGAGGGATTACCAATGCAACAGTTACAGATTTTTGCTTGGGAGCTAACTCTACACTTTCTGTTTCAGGAGCATCTGATTTTGATAATATAGGTCTTACCTTTTTATGGCAAATCTCTACAGATGGAGGCACTACTTGGGTAAATGCTAATGGCATCAATACAAATGCTACTTATGTAACAAGTTCAGATGGACAATATCGAAGACAAATCACTTGTACAGCAAGTGGAGAGTTGGCTATTTCTGTGCCCGTTGTATTAGCTACTTCTTTTAATCCTACAGCCTTTGTACTAAGTGCAGCTACTCCTTTCTTAGAAGATTTTGAAGCATGGGAGAATGGATGTAATACGAGTGATGTTCCAAGTGCTAACTGGAAAGGTACACCCTCTACAGGTAATGCTTCCTGGAGAAGACAAAACGAAGGCACTACTGCGGGCTGGTCTTTTTTACCAACAGGTATTGTTGTGCCTATTAGTGGCACAGGTGCAGCAAACTTTCACTCTTATGGAGCTTCTGGTGGTTTACAAGGTTCATTAGATTTATATGTAGATATGAGTGGTGTTACTGGTTCGGTAGCATTAAGGTTTTTATATCAAAATGCAACGGGCACTGATAATTTAAGAGTACAACTTTCATCTGATGGAGGTGCTACTTTTACTACACTTGGTACTTTAACTACGGCTACTTGGGCAGATCAATTATTTATTCTTAACTCTACCTCTGCCAATACAGTGATTCGTTTCTTAGCTACTAGTGATTTTGGAAATAATGACATAGGAATTGACGATGTATCTCTAGAAGAAGTACTTCCTTGTACAGGCGTACCTGTAGCAGGGATAGCAGTAGCTACTCCCAATAATGCATGTGTTAGCCCTACAGCAGTCATTACCATAGTAGATGATGAAACTACAGATTTGAGAGAATTTCAGTGGCAATCATCATTAAACAATACTACTTGGACAGATATACTTGGCGAAACTGGTGAAGATTTGAATATTAGTGGAGTAAGTGTAACTACTTGGTACCGTAGAGTAACTACTTGTGTGGCTAGTGCACAATCTGCATCTTCTACTTCAGTAAGTTATGAAGTATCTGCGGCAATCGTTCCTGCTACACTTCCTTATACTCAAAATTTTGAGGCTACTTGGGAAGATGGTTGTGCAGTACAAGACTTGCCAGATGCAGCGTGGTTTAACACCCCTAATACAGGGAATAACTCTTGGAGAAGACAAAATGCAGGAGCTACTGCGGGTTGGGCTTTCTTACCAGGTGGTTTGGTAGTACCTACAAGTGGAACAGGTGCAGCGAGCTTTCACTCTTTTGGAGCAGGCGGCGGCACACAAGGGCGTTTAGATTTTTATTTTGATGCAAGCTCACCTGAGCCTAAGCGTCTGAGCTTCTTATATGCTAACCCTCCTGCTGCTGCCCCATTCTTTGGTAATACTGATAATCTACAAGTGCTTCAATCTAATGATGGAGGTCTTACTTTTACATTATTAGGTACTTTAAATGCTACTACTCTTGCCAATCCTTGGGTATTACAAACATTTAATTTAACGGCAACTTCCCCTAATTCAGTGATTCGCTTGTTAGCAACCAGTGATTTTGGAGATACTGACCTTGGTGTAGATGACTTTACAGTAAATATTATTACTCCTTGTGCAGGTACACCTGATGCAGGGATTACTACTGCTTCTGTTACTACTTTATGTCCTCCGAGTATTTCACAAACTGAATTAGGAGTATCAGGCTCATCAGCAGATTCTCAGAGTGGTTTGACTTATCAGTGGCAAGAATCTACTGATGGAGTTCTTTATACAGATATAGTAGGAGCAACAAGCATTACTTATACGGCAAGTCCTGGTCAATCTACCTTCTATCAGTTGGTGATGACTTGTACGGCTTCTGGATTTAATGATATTTCTACACCTATTCAAGTGATAGTGCCTGTAATCAATGTAGCAACACTTCCTTATGAAGAGGGCTTTAATGCTACTTGGCTAAATCGCTGTGCTACTCGTGATATACCTAACTCTTTCTGGACGAATACTCCCATTACAGGGAATACCTCTTGGAGACGCAATGGTGATGGTGCCGCTGCAGGTTGGGCTTTCTTAGGAGATGCAGCTTTATTTACTCCTTCTTTATTTGAAGGTACTGGTTTTGCTCAGTTCCACTCTTATGGAGCTGGTGGTGGGCAACAAGGTAGCTTAGATGTATATGTAGATGCAAGCCCAGGGGGTCCGAAACGATTGGTATTCCAATACAATAACTCTCCCGCTGCTGCACCATTCTTTGGCAATACAGATAATTTGACAGTATTACTTTCTACGGATGGAGGTGCTACTTTTACACAAATAGGCAATTATGTAGCTACAAATGGCTGGGAGCAAAGAATCATTGATTTTACTTCCACTTCTGCGAATACCGTAATTCGTTTCCGTGCTAC
>JBBRUH010000535.1:0-3495 GCA_038248005.1 Cytophagales bacterium
AGAGGTTACGTGTTGTCAGAATTGTGGCCTTTCTTTCACGTCTTATTTTGGTTAAACACAAAAATTTCGAAGGTGAGACACCTTACGAGGAGCTTGAATTTACGCCTATGAGTCAGTCTGATTTTGGTAAGACACCAAGATTTTCGAAGGTGAGACACCTTATGAGGAGCTTGAATTTACGCCTATGAGTCAGTCTGATTTTGGTAAGACACCAAAATTTCGAAGGTGAGACACCTTACGGGGAGTTTGAATTTATGTTATTAGACTAAACCTTGTTCGTGTCTTTAATAAACCTTGGTTCGTGTCTTTACAGGCGATTGTTAGGACAAATAAAAGAATTAGAATTTAAAAAAATAAATGGACGAGTTAATAGAAATTTTCGGAGCAAGAGAGCATAATCTCAAAGACATAGATGTGAGTTTTCCACGTAATAAACTAGTAGTCATCACAGGAGTGAGTGGAAGTGGCAAATCTTCACTGGCTTTTGATACACTCTATGCCGAAGGACAACGCCGCTATATGGAGAGTTTCTCGGCTTATGCACGCTCTTTTATAGGAGGAATGGAACGCCCAGATGTAGATAAAATTAATGGACTTAGCCCTGTGATTTCTATTGAGCAAAAGACGACTGCCCGCAACCCTCGCTCTACTGTAGGCACTACCACAGAAATTTATGATTTTTTACGTCTTCTATATGCGCGTGCGGGAATCGCTTACTCTTATATAACAGGTGAAAAGATGGTGAAGCAATCTGAAGACCAGATTGTAGATTTGGTTTTGAGCCAATTTGATGGTAAAAAAATCAGCCTCCTTGCTCCAGTTGTAAAAGGAAGAAAAGGACATTATCGTGAGCTTTTTGTTCAGATTCGAAAATCAGGGTATGGCAAAGTACGCATTGATGGAGAAATCTTAGACCTTACACCCAAGATGCAGGTGGATAGATATAAAATCCACGACATAGAGATAGTTATAGACCGCATTGCTGTCAAAGAAACAGACCGACACCGCATTACACAATCTGTCCGCACTGCCCTTAAAGAAGGAAAAGACACCATGGAAATTATCTTGCATGATGCCGAAAATGATAAGGCTTATTTCTTTTCTAAGCAGTTGGTTTGCCCTACTTCTGGCATTTCTTATGATGACCCTGCCCCTAATGCTTTTTCTTTTAACTCTCCTTATGGAGCTTGTCCCCGATGTAAAGGACTCGGAATCATAGAAGAAATCACTGAAGAAGGTATCGTGCCAAATGACAAACTGAGTATCAGTAGAGGAGGAATTGCTCCACTAGGTGAATACAGAGACATTTGGATTTTCAAGCAGATAGAAGCCATTCTCAAGAATCACAAACTCAATCTTAGCACACCTATCAAGAAAATTCCTGAAGAAGTGTGGGATGAAATCCTGAACGGCTCGGAGGAAAGCTATCGCATTTATTCTGAAAAATATGAACGCAATTATCAGAGTAAGTTTGAAGGAGTGATTCCTTATATGCAACGTCAGCAAGAAGATGGCAGCGATAAAATGCAAGATTTTTTACAAGATTTTATCCTTACCCAGACTTGCCCTGAATGTGAAGGAGGCAGACTCAAAAAAGAATCTCTCCATTATAAAATGGATGACAAAAATATCTTTGAACTTGCAGAGCTAAATATAGATGAACTACATGAGTGGTTTATAGACCTAGAAAGTAGATTAGATGAGAAGCAAAATAAAATTGCAGAAGGAGTTCTGAAAGAAATTCGTAAGCGTGTGAGCTTGTTGCTAGACATTGGTTTGTATTATCTATCTCTTAACCGCTCTCTCAAAACACTCTCAGGAGGCGAAGCACAAAGGATTAGGCTTGCCACACAAATAGGCACACAGCTCGTGGGCGTACTCTACATCTTAGATGAACCTAGTATTGGATTGCATGCTAGAGATAATTTTAGACTGATAGATTCGCTTAAAAGTTTGCGTGATTTGGGTAACTCCGTCATCGTAGTAGAGCATGACAAAGATATGATGATGCACTCAGATTATATCTTAGACATAGGCAAAGGAGCAGGTGTGCATGGTGGAAGGGTAATCGCTGCGGGCACTCCCGAAGAGATTATGACCCAAACTAGTCCTACTGTAGATTACCTGAGTAACCGAACACGCATAGAAATCCCAGAAAAAAGACGCAAAGGAAATGGATTAAACCTTGTCATCAAAGGTGCAAAAGGAAATAACCTTAAAAATGTAACTCTTGATTTGCCTTTGGGCAAGATGATTTGCATTACTGGAGTATCTGGTAGTGGTAAATCTACCCTTATCCATGATACGCTTTTCCCCATTCTTAACAAACATTTTTTCCGTGCCAAGCGAGAGCCACTTGAATACAAGGAAATAGAAGGCTTAGAAAATATAGACAAAGTCATAGAAGTAGATCAATCACCGATAGGACGCACACCTCGCTCAAACCCAGCAACTTATGTAGGATTTTTTACCGAAATAAGAGGACTGTTTGCTCAGCTTCCCGAAGCCAAAATCAGAGGATACAAGCCAGGGAGATTTTCTTTTAATGTCAAAGGCGGTCGCTGTGAAGAGTGCCAAGGTGGAGGAATGAAACTCATCGAAATGGATTTTTTACCTGATGTCTATGTAGAATGTGAAACCTGCAAAGGCAAACGCTACAACCGTGAAACCTTAGAAGTTCGCTTCAAATCAAAATCTATTGCGGATATATTAGAGATGACCGTAGAGCAATCCGTAGATTTCTTTGATTATCAGCCCGTCATCAAGCGTAAAATAGAAAGTCTCTATGAAGTAGGCTTGGGTTATCTGCGTTTAGGGCAGTCTTCTACCACCCTCTCAGGAGGCGAAGCACAAAGGGTTAAATTGGCTACTGAGCTTGCTCGCAGAGATACAGGCAAAACCCTCTACATCTTGGATGAACCGACCACAGGTTTGCACTTCGAAGACATTAAAGTATTATTAGGTGTGTTAAATAAACTGGTGGACAAAGGCAATACTGTCCTTATCATAGAGCATAACCTAGATGTCATCAAGGTAGCAGACCACGTCATAGACGTAGGCAAAGAAGGTGGCTCAAAAGGGGGAGAGATTATTTTCACAGGTACTCCCGAAAAGCTTATCAAAGCCAAAAACAGCTACACAGGTCATTTTTTGAAGATGGAGATGGGGTAGCGAATGATGAAATTTAATATCTCATTATTTCAAACCATTAAGGAATTAAGAAGATGAAGAGGTTTAGAATAACTTAATGCCCCTTAACTTCTTAATGGTTGATTACTTCAAACCATTAAGGAATTAAGAAGATGAAGAGGTTTAGAATAACTTAATGCCCCTTAACTTCTTAATGGTTTATTTTTTTCACTATTAAGAATAAGAAGCGACTTACTTAATGCCCCTTAACTTCTTAATGGTTTATTTTTTTCACTATTAAGAATAAGAAGCGACTTACTTAATGAACATTAACTTCTTAATGGTTTATTATTTAAAACCATTAAT
>JBBRUH010000536.1:0-3487 GCA_038248005.1 Cytophagales bacterium
ATACAGGAGCTTTTCGTAAGCAATTCCCTATGTTTTCTATGTGCATATATGGTTATAAAAAAAGTAAAGTGTTGATAACCAGTGTGTAACAGCTCTATTATGTATTTAGATTAAAAATCTAAAACTCTGAAGTCTGGATTACAAATCCAGACTAACAAGTGCCATCAATTTTCTCCATTCCATGGCGAAAGAATTTTTCGTCAATTTCCTTTCATAATCACCTACTAAACCATCTCCAAACAATGTGAGAACTACGTAACTTTTAGACAGAATGATGTAATACTAAGTGATTTTGTTCGAAGTACCTTTGTAAGTTAAAAATATTCAAATACTTAATAAATACGAAAATGAGAACACTCAAAAAAATTACATATTACATTATCATCTTAGGTAGCATTTCTATACTAAGTACAAGTTGCAAACTGAATAAAACGGCAAAAGGTGCAGTTATAGGTACTACAGGCGGAACAGTAATTGGTGCAGTAATAGGTCGGGCATCTGGTAATACAGCTCTTGGAGCTATCATAGGCGCTACAGTAGGTGGTGTGACTGGTGCTATCATTGGCAGAAAAATGGATAAACAAGCCGAAGAAATTAGAAATACAGTACCTGGAGTAAAGGTTTATCGTGTGGGTGAAGGTATCATCGTTGAATTCACTGATAAAGTACTATTCGAATACAATCAATCTAACCTAAATCCTAGTTCTAAAACCAATATTGATAAACTGGTTACCGTATTGAACAATAACCCTGATACAGACATCGAGATACAAGGACATACTGATAACACAGGAAGCGACAGCAACAATATGAGATTATCAAAACAACGTGCCTCTGCAGTATCAGATTATATCAAAACAAGGGGAATAACCTTACGCAGATTGAATACCCGTGGTTATGGTGAATCAGCACCAAATTACAGTAATGATACTGAAGCAAGCAGGGCTCAAAACAGAAGAGTAGAATTTTTAATTACCGCAAATCCTAAAATGACCGAAGATGCTAAGAAGGAATCTTCAAATTAATTATAACCAATTAAAAGAAAATAAAATGAAAAATAGATTATACGTCTCAATTATTTTGTTTGCATTCAGTATCTTAAATGCTGAGGCACAAAATAACTCTTCACTCGGAAAACCTTCTTTTGGTATATATGGTGGAATAAATTTTCAAAATATCAACGGAAATGATGATTCAGGCACTAAACTTTCCAATTCTTTGGTGCCACGTTTTACGGTTGGCATCAATGGACAAATACCTATAGCACCAAGTTTTTATTTTCAAGCTGGACTGAGATTTATCTCCAAAGGCACAAAAGGACCTGTGGAATACAATGATAATGCTGGCACCCGTACAATCACCCGTGAAATTGTGATGAATTATCTTGAAATACCTCTTGATTTGGTTTTTAAACCTATGTTAGGAAACGGAAATATGATATTAGGTTTTGGACCTTATATTGGATATAGTTTTAGTGGAAAGGCTAAGTTTACAGGCTCATCTGCTCCAGCAGATACTAAAATTCAATTTGAAAAAACAGTTCCAAGTAACGAGTCCAATAATCTCATCTATTTTAAACCACTAGATGTTGGTGCTGACTTCTTTGTAGGATATGAGCTAAATAATGGGATAAGTATCATTCTTAATTCACAGTTGGGTTTGATAAATATTAATTCTGATACAAATACCAAACTGACTAATAAAAACACAGGATTTGGATTGTTGGTCGGATACAGGTTCTAATTTTTTTAGATTTATCTTAAAAAATTCTATAAGTAATAGTGCTAAGATTTGGCTTAGAAAGTCAAAATATTATCATAAAACCTTATAGGATTTTTGTATTTATTCTTAGAATAACTTTATCAAATCTCCATCATCAAAAAATGTCTTTCCAGCTCTTTTCTTCAATCAATTCTGAATCAAATTCAATATATTTATTTTTAGGTGTAAAGTTTTCATTACCTGTCCAATCATCATCATTCACATTCTAGTCTGGATTCACGTAAAAGATGAAAATAGATATCTTATCAATTTTGATTTTTGATTCCAAGTACTTAAATTAAGACTCTGAAGTCTAGCTAAGTAAGAGATAAGTTGTAAATTATGAGTTACGGGTCTGTAATAATCTGATAATGAGTGGTTTATTTAAACTAATTTATCACTTTATTTAATTGTTATTCCTTACAAAACTAGCCTAACAGAATAGAAAAAATATAAACTAAAATGTAATGACTACACCTCAAAAAGTTAAGATAATCCCTGCTCTTCGTCTTGTCTTTGCAGCCTATTCTGCCTTAGACAAAGAGCAGAGAAGTATTATCTTTCGTAAAAAAGGGGTACACAGCCCTTTATACTGGAAAGTTATTCTCGAAAAAATCGCCGAATTTGATAGCAAAGCAGATGCTATTCGTCCTAAAATCGGATATACATATTTTACATTGCTAACGGCAAGTTTTTTCTTTAATCTTTGCTTTTTTATTTTTGGGATTTTATTTGGGGAGGTGCTTTTTATCATCATACAGACCCTATTATTAATGGTACTCCTCACAGGTTTACTGCTTTTGCCTATCTATATTTTCTTGAAATCTCAAGATATGCCCAATTATCTGCGTAATTTTATTTTGCCACTCTTAGTAATATTGAATGAAGAAATGAAAGCCGAAGAATCACTCCACATGAGTATAGACTTGAGGCAGAAGGCTAGGAAAGATAATCAGGCAGACAGAAAAACCAATTATAAAGAAGGATGGACAGCTTTCAGACGTATTATAGTGATAGGAGTAGCCGTATTGGTTCTTCTTATGATATTGGGGATTTATTTAGGTAATGCTATTTTTATTTCTATATCGGTGTGTTTAATTTTAGTCCTATTTATAAGCTATGTTAGTGGAAAAGATGTATATCCCAAAATCATACATACTACACATGCTTTCCCTTGGTTTACGATGAAGGGCAGACTTTATGATGGCACTAGGTTAGACCTCAATATTAGCGATGAAGTACACAAATATCGCATCACACGCAGTAAAAGAAATAGTAGAGGCAAAATCAAAGTCAAAACAAAGATAAAATATAAAATCAGAACTAATTATCAAGTAAATCTTGCCTTGCTTACTCATAAGTATGACTTAGCACACGACTTACAAGCGGCTTCGAAAGGAACAAGAACAGCAGAAGGAGTCAAGATTAAAAACGGTGCAAATGACCGACGAGAGGTAGTTAAAGTCAATGCTCGCATTAAAAGCAAAGAACTCAATCATAGTGCTGATTTACAGAAACTTCTGTGGTGGATAGCCAATGCTTATCAGCAATTTGAGGTGAAAAATGAGGGAACTGTATAATTTTACAGCATATTATTTTTCTAACAAGCTAGTCATGATTTGTAGTGTAAATGTTTAAAGTTAAACTTTCCAAGTTTGACAGACTTGGAAAGTCTAGTATTCTCTAAACTCCTCATGAGTTGTTTCAACCTTCAGAAAACTTGGCA
>JBBRUH010000537.1:0-3463 GCA_038248005.1 Cytophagales bacterium
GTAAATATTTGAAACTCTCTAAACTAATAAAGTTTTTTGTAAATATAAGAAGCTTTAATTTTTTAAATTTTTGTGCTTAGGCGATTTCAGACTTATCAAATAGTTTTTAAGCATTTTTCAAAGTGCTACATAACTTAAGATGAAAGAAAACAAAAAATAAAATCATTTTTTTGGTGATGTACAGGTATTTTTGTACCTTGATTTTTTAAACTAAGGTTCATAAAGAAAAGCCCATTTAACTCATGGAAGAAAACGAAAACTTACCCTCTAATGACGATAACAACCTTAGCAACCGAAGAGGTACTTGCCAAAAGGGTTTCTTTGTATTGAGAAGATGTGATAAACCAGCCATTGCTAAATGTGCATTGAGTCGCAGGTATATCTGTGAAGATTGTGCTGTTCAGTATGAAGGTAAAACTGTAAGCCGTGATGCGTATGCACAGGAAATGAAAAGGCTCAAAAAACCTCGCCCTAACGTCAAAAACATAGAAGTCTGGCAAAATCGTGATGACCATGACAATGACTATGGTCTTTGGTATTATTATATGCGTGAAGATTTTTATAGCAGCAATAATTATGAGCCTTTTAGTCATTTTGATGGAAGTGCTTTCAATGACAGTGGTGAATTTGGAGGAGGAGAATTTGGTGGTGCAGGTGCAAGTGGTGCTTGGGATGATGAGTCGGGCAGTGGTGGATTTTATGATAGCTAAAGGCTAAAGACATGAAAGTTGAAGGATGAAATATCAATCTATCTGTATGATACTGTTATATGCCACTGTTTATCTTTCCAACAATACAAAAGCCGCCCAATAATAAGGATGAGGATATTTTTGGCGAATTTCGGCACGAGTGATTTTTAAAGCTTCCCTAGGTGATTGATTTTTGAGTAGATTTTCATAAAAAATGCCCATAAACTCTTGTGTTACTTGGTCATTGACTTCCCATAAACTCATGAGTAGTCTTTTAGCACCTGCCACTTGAAAGGCTCTCTGTAATCCATAAACACCTTCTCCACTTTCTACTTTTCCTAGACCAGTCTGACAGGCTGAAAGCACTACTAACTCGGTTTCACTGAGAGGAAGCTGACTTACTTCTAAGGCTGTTAACTTGCCATCTTCATTATTAGAGAGTAATTGAGGTGTATTAACTCCTGCCCATACCAATCCAGATTGAATCAGAGGATTTAACCAAGTTGTTTCACCTAAGTTAGTACCCATTGGAGTATCCTCACTTACGAGTGCTTTAGTTTCTAGCTCAAAATAACCGTGCGTTGCAAGGTGTAAAATAGCTGTTTTAGGCATTTTTTTAAGATTTTCTTCTCTTGCTTGTTCTCCCAGTGTAGTGCTTACCTTCCAGTTTTTATCCTGTAGAAGCGTTTCTATTGCTTTGATTTCTGTTTCTGTATGTATCAAATCTTGATAATCTGTGTTTTTCTCTTTTTTTTCTGTTAGTGAATAGGCAGGGCTTCCCCAAAGCGAAGCATCTGCTTTTGAAAGTCTTGCATCATCAAAGTCTTGTAAATCTTGTAAACTCGCTAGCTGAATGATTTCTAGCTTTTCATCTAAATATTGCTGGGTAGATGGCTCATAAAAAGAAGCAATATTGAGCAAATGATAAACGCCATCAGGTGAAAAATAAAGTTTTTGGATGCCTTCCTTGTCTAACACAGCCTGAATATCTGCCCAGTATCGGTCAAAAGATTGTGTATCTTTTCGCTGAAAACGAATATTATTTCGATAATAAGCCCAGTAAGATTCGTCCATCAGTTGTCCTTCTCGCAAAAGTATTGGAATAGGCTCTGCAGGAGCAGGTAATATAATCAAAGCCAAGTACCATACTTCTTCTTTTTGTTCGGGCAACCGAATCATCTCTAAGGCTGCTTCTTTTTTCTTAAGACGGCTCTGTATTTTTTGCCAAGTGAGCTTTTTTTGACCTAATTCTTCGGCAAAACTTTGTGTGCGTAAGGTCAGTTCTTTTTCTAGAGATTCGCTTACTTTTTGAAGACTATCTATTTTTTTATCTAGGTTTCCTGATGATTTTCTAGCATAATGATGTGCCAACCACTCTTTATTGGCAAGCCATTGTGTATAAATAGCTTTTATTTCAGGATCATTATCTTGCTCAAAATCACTCTGTGCATTGCGGGCTTGCGTTAATAATAATCCTTTAGTATCTAGCCTAAGATTGAGAGCTTCTCCCCAAAGCCTAGGCAAGTTTAGTTCTTTGAAGGCTTCCGAAGTCGCTACAGACTGTGCTGTAAATGATAAGAAATTTTGTATCAAAATTTGATTTGATTGCCAAAACTGCCTTTTTTCCTGTTCACTCAGTACAGACATATTCTGCTTCACAAATATTTTTAGCTTTTCAAGTGCCTCTTGATAATACATAAAGGCTTTTTTAGCAGCTTTATTTTTTTCATAAAAAGTAGCCAAATTATTCAAGGCTTGGAGATAAAAGGGATGCCCCTCCCCTAGTTTTTTTCGGATAATTTCTAGACTTTCTAAATGTAGTCGCTCTGCACCAGTTTTATCTTGGCGATACTCGGCAAGCAACGCAAAATTATGCTTAGAGATAGCAAGGGAAGGATGACTTTCTCCAAAAATCTTCTGTCTTAGGCTTTGGGCTTCTTCAAATAATTTTTGGGCAGACTCATAGTCTCCTTTTTGGCGATAGAGATACCCTAGTTGATCTTGTGCAGTTGCAATATCAGGATGCTGTATTCCCCAATATTTTTTACGGATAGAAATAATTTTTATGAGCAATGCTTCAGCTTTCTCAGCTTGGTTGGTTTTTTGATAGGCAGTTGCAAGTTGTCCTCCTAACTCACCTAGCAGTATTTCATCTGATTTTTTGGAAAGTTGCTCAAGCAATAGCACAGCCTGCTCATAGCGACCCGTCTGGAGATACAGTAAACCTAATTGTCTTGAAGCTTCTTGATAAAATGAAGCATATTCTACTTTTTGCTCAAAAAATACCAAAGACTTCCGATATAAAATTTCGGCTGGTGCAAATTGCCCTTTTTGGCGTAGAAGATTGGCTTGTGAGAGTAATATTTCTTGCTCTACGTTTTTAGAAGTTTCTTTTTGATTTTTAATTACTTTTAATGCTTCTTCTATGAGCATTTCAGCTTCTAAGTATCGCCCAAGGCTTCTGTATAGATTCCCTAAATTATTGAGGGTATATGCTTTTGAGTCGGGTGAAATAGAAGTTTCCGTTTCACTGATATTTTTTGCTTTCAATAATACGGTTTCTGCTTCTGAGAAAAATCCTTGATTTTTATAGAGATTTCCTAAATTATTGAGAGTAGATAAAAGAACAGATGAAGAAAGTGATTTTTGCTGTAAGAAATCTAAAATTGCTTGATATTGTTTTTGAGCTTCTGCATATTGTCCATTGAGATAGGCTACCAAAGCCGATTGAGTGCGTATTTCTATTTCTTGGGAAGGAGATGCCAAGCGAAGCA
>JBBRUH010000538.1:0-3459 GCA_038248005.1 Cytophagales bacterium
CTATAAACCAATCTTTAAGGTAAATATCTTCTGTCTGGATGGCATCATTCAATACATTGTATTCATAAGATGTTATTTGCACCTCTAGATTATCATAGCTATTCTCCATAATTTGGATGAGTTCTTTATAAACCACACTCATTTGCTTATTGCCAGAGAGTATATTTTGAGCAATCTCTTGGCGTAGTCTCATAAAATCAAAAAGAGCATACACCTTTGGGTTATCTGTCTTAATTTCACGGAGTGCTTGAGAAATCTCGATAACTTGGTTCTTAGAGAGTTCTTTTTTCATCACCAAATCATGCAGCCAGAGCCAGTCAGACTGTGGGCAACGGTGAATCTCTTCTAGTTTATAGACTTCATCCAAGATAGGAGTGCCTTCGGGAAGTTGATTTTTGATAAATTGATAGGTCTCACTTGCATTCATGTAGCGGCGAACCGTAGTTTCTCCTGCACCTAGTCGGCGAGCGTATTCACTGACCGAATAAGTGCCTTCACGCTGTATTACTTTAAGTGCATTTAACCCTATCTCCAGAGGCTTACTCTCACTCTGGATATTACCTAGCACAAGTTGTATCAATGCTTCGGTATCATCTAAATCTCTCACTACACAAGGCAAATCTAAGTAACCAATTGTCTTAGCTGCTTTAAAGCGATGTTCTCCCTCTATGATTTGATAACCTTGACTGTAAGGACGCACCACCAAAGGGTGTGAACTATCAAAACCTGAGTTAGAAATCAGGATTTTGAGTTGCCTAATTTTTTCTTCACTTGCACCAAGTGGACGGTTATCAGGGTGAGTATTTAGTTTGCTCACAGAAATCATCACCACCTTAGATTCACGGATCTTTAGTTGTGAAGAATTAATGTCCCATTGGAGGGCTTCATCTTCTTTTTCCATATCAAAGCACGATTAAAATGGTTAATTTTATAACATTGCTAAATTTAATAACGCAATTTACATAAAAATTTTAAAAAATTAGCTAGGATATGATTTTGCAATATCAATAAATTCTCTAGATTTGAGAGAAGCACCTCCAATTAAGCCTCCATCTACATCAGCTTCTGCCAGTAATTCGGCTGCATTGTTAGGTTTCATACTTCCTCCATATAGTATAGAGATTTTATCAGCCACTATTTTAGTATATTTATCAGCAATATGATTTCTGAGTGCTTGGTGCATCTCCTGTGCCTGAGCACTTGAGGCTGTTTCACCTGTGCCTATAGCCCAGATAGGTTCGTAGGCAATGACTATTTTTTCAAAATCTTGTGCAGATAGATGAAATAGACTTTCTGTCAATTGATTCTTGACAAATTCTAGATGAGTACCTGCTTTGCGTATATCGAGAGACTCACCACAGCAAAATATAGGTGTCATACCATAGCTAATGAGCAAATCAACTTTCTTGGCAAGTTGTGCATTATTTTCTTGAAAATACTCTCTTCGTTCACTATGCCCTACGATGACATACTCGATGCCAATAGACTGAAGCATAGGAGCTGAAATTTCCCCTGTGAAAGCACCAGAGGTTTCTGTGTGGCAGTTTTGAGCCCCTAAATAGATGTTTTTACCTTCGGAGATTAATTTTTTGATGGTATTAAGATAAACAAAAGGAGTACTCATAATCAAAGTAACCGAAGAGGGGACTTCATCTTGGGCTATGTGAATTACTTCAGAAGCTAAAGCCAAGGCTTCTTCCATATTTGTATTCATTTTCCAGTTTCCTGCAATAATTTTTTTACGCATGTTCTTGTTTTTTTTGGTTAGGTTTTATTTTTCTCTCAAATTTACGAAAATAATTTTTGCATCTCTATTTACTTCCGAAATAACTACCTCTTCATTTAGGAAAATTTTATTTGCTTATCTATTACATTTCTTACATCATACAGAATAAAAAAATATCCTAAACGCTTACATATACTAAAAGTTGTTTTAGGTGTAAAAAACATGAATTTTAATATTTATATTTAATGATTTATTATCGGAATAGTTATAAAAATAGTGTAAAATATCTTATTTTAAAGCATTTTTAGAAACTGTTTTTAAGAAATTTAGAGGGCAAACATTCTGACTTTATTTGGTTTGAGGTCTTTTAATTTGGTGTTAAAAAGTTTTTTTATCTTTTTATAATAATTAGTTTGCAGTTTCAACAAATGAAATTTAACTTGCCCTATTATTTAAGTTAAATTTGTGTTAAGTGAAAATATAGTAATTTATAAAGCTTTCTCGAGAGCATAAGACATTCTTTTTAGAGTACTATATTACATCAAATTAACACGTAAAACACCAAAAAAATATTTTAACTAACCTTAACCTATTATCACATGATGAAAAGACACATTGTAATTGTTATCACTTTAGCATTGCTTTCTTGTTCGCAGGTACTTTGGGCACAAGTAAGCCCCGAAGAACGCCAAGCAGCAAAAGCTGAAAAAGCTAAAAAAATTAGCGAAATGAAGAAAGCTGAACAATCTCCTACAGAGAGTCAAGCTGGACAGAAAGCAGAGAAAGTAAAGATTCTCGATGCATCCAAGACTTCTACGAAAGAGGAGAAACCTACACTAACAGAATCTCCAAGCTCTACTTCTAATACTGAGAAGCGTAGTGCAGTCAAAAAAGATGCTAAAGCCATACAAAATGTAAGACAAGAAGCAGTAACAGCTACTAAGGTAGAGGCTTCTGGGTTACAAGAAAAACAAGCTTTTATTGATGCTGAAAAGCAAGCTTATGAGCAAGCAAATCCTGAAGAGAAACAAGCTATCTTGATGCAAAAATTAGAAAGCGAAAATCTTACTGATGAGCAAAAATTGGCCATCAAAATGGAGTTTGCTGGTCTTGAAGGTGGAAAACAAACAAGTATATTCCCAACAAGTAAACCTAGCCTTGCAGAAAAGATTGAAATGAAAATTAACCATCAAATTGAGAAAACTGAAAATCTTTCTTCACAAGATGTTGAGAAACTTCGCAAAGAACTTCGTGAACAATACACGAAAGAAAATCGCTAACCATTACTCACTTAAATTATTGAAAGAATGAATAAAAATTACAATTTCGGACTTTGGAGGTGGTGTTTCTTGCTAATGCTTACTTTAGGCACTTGGCTCAGCACACCTCAGATCAGTCAGGCTCAAATTACTATAGGAGCAGGAACATCAATACAAAGACAACCTTTTAACTATTGGTATGGCTTTGGACGTAGTTCTATGATTTATACGGCAACAGAAATGGGAACTACTACTGCTGGTATAACCATTGACAAGTTGGCTTTTTTTAGTAATCTGACTACTGGCTTCGTAACGGGCCCCACTGTAATATATGTAAAAGTGGTAGGAGCTACAAGCACTCAGACAGCTACTACTTGGGCAGGTAAGATTGCAGGTGCTACTACGGTTTATACAGGGACACCTACTTGGGCAAATGGCTGGAATGAATTTGATATTACAAACTTTGTACTAGCA
>JBBRUH010000539.1:0-3447 GCA_038248005.1 Cytophagales bacterium
AAGACACTAAAAAAAAGAATACCCCTGCCATGAAAGCAGGAATTACTAATACTAAAATCAAAGTGGAAGATGCTCTATATTTTAACACTGTTTCCAAAAAAATTAGCAATTTTAACGTACACACTTAACTCTTGGACTACCGTAAATTAAATCCCCAATAGAAAATTTAAAAGAAAAAATTAACTTTATGATAATCTTAGAATAGACTTAACTTTTAATTTAAGGAGTAGCTTTGCATCATAAAATTAAGTAGTTATATTTAATATTCTTTTTGCAACTATTTTTTTAGTTTTATTGAAACATAGTGTTTATTCTTACGTAATATGAGTAAATGATTTGTTTTATACTTTTTTTATGTTAAATTGAACAATTAATAGATTAAACAAACTAACTAAAAACCCTAAACCATGGAACAAAAAAAGAAACCTAGTGCAGATGTATATCGCAAAACTTGGACTTTCTTCTTTACAGGACTTGTTTTAAGTCTAGCTCTTGTGATTACTGCTTTTGAATGGAAGTTTTATGATGACCTTGAGGTAGTAAGTCTTGGAACTCTGGAGCAAGAAGAAACCGAAATCTTGGACATCCCAATTACTGAGATGCCACCGCCACCGCCGCCTGTACTTCAGCAGCCCGAAATCATAGAAGTACCTGATGAAGAAGAAATTGAGCAGGAAGTGGAGATGGATTTAGATGTAGAAATCAAAGAAGAAAAAGCAGTAGTGAAGCCTATTAAGATAGATGCCCCCCCACCACCACCACAAGTAGAAGAAGAAAAAGATGAAATCTTTTTGGTAGTAGAAGAATCTGCCCAGCCTAAAGGAGGATTCCCAGAATTCTATAAATATGTAGGTAAAAACATTAATTACCCTAAGCAAGCCCGTAGAATGGGCGTAGAGGGTAAAGTAATTATCCAAGTAGTAATAGACAAAGATGGCTCACTGACTGATATAATAATACTGAAAGGAATCGGCTCAGGATGTGATGAAGAAGCCATCAGAGTTTTGAAAGAATCTCCTAAATGGACTCCTGGAAAGCAACGTGGCCGCCCAGTAAAGCAGAAAATGACTGTGCCTATTCAATTCAAATTGAGTTAATCTCAGAATAAATAAAAAAGCCATCATAGAAAAAATTCTATGATGGCTTTTTTATTTGATAGTTTTGTAAGAAGATTTTCATGGTTTAAGAATAGAAGTACTTACTCGCAAAGTAAATAAGAATAAATCTTCCTTTTACCATCACTTTGCAGATTTAGAAATTTTTACTGAACTATTGCTTACTCATCATGTCCAAAGAACAGAATACATTGCTGATAGAGAAAGAAAATGCAAGAATGTGATTCCTGAGTTAATCGATGTCCTATTAGATGTCAAGCAAGATTTTTTTTTTAGAAAGGCAAGTTCATTTCAAAATATCTGAAAGACAGAACAAATGACAATTTTATATCTTTCACAAAATTATTTTAACTCTGCTAAAACAGCTTTTAGCTTATCTTGCAAGTCTTTTTCTCTTTCTTTTTTGAGGTCAAACTTTCTTATAACTTTCTCTTTTTCAAATGAATAGTACAACGTGCCACTAGAATGGGTAATATATACTTTTGATAGTTGTTGATTAGTATCCAGAAATGAATACACTATAATATCTCCTTTTATCTCTTTTTTGACATTATCCTGAGTAGACTCAAAATGCCTTTTTAAATCAAGAGAAACATCTATTGGTTTTTTTGAAGTGAATTGATTACTTCTCAGATTATTGGTTTTCATATCTTTATTTAGCTGTTCTGTAAAATCTGAATAGTTAAAGAATAAGGAAAAAAGACAGATTGAAACAAATAAGGTTTTCATAATGCTAAATTTTTAAATGATTGATTCAAATATAAGAACTTGTCGGGGATTTTAAAACTTGAACTAGCCAAAAATTGCTAAAAAATAAAGAATTACAAGGATTAGTCCAAGAAGCCACGCTAGAAACAGTACGAAACTTACTATATTGAGAATATCTGCAATTTCAAGGAGGGTTTTGTCTTCAAATTCATTCATACTTATATTTGAAAATAGCAGTTCCTTTTTAATATCCTTAATTAATTTTGAAGAAATAATAGTAAAAATAATTCCTATAAGCCCAAATATAAACAACAATCCAAGAATTGATAACACAAAAGCCCACTGTGCTTTTCTTGTCAGCCTTTCATCAGAGGTTTTTTCTCTTTTACTTTTCTTAGACCTTTTTTGAGCAATTTTACTGATTTTCTTCTGAATTATTTTCAAGAGGATACGTTGTTTCCATTGTTTAAATTTTGAAGTTTTCTTAGACGATTGGCTAAATCCATTAGATGGTATAGAATGGCTGTCTGAAAAAACAGGATTAATACATAAAAAATAAAGCAGAAGAAGTAAAAAGTATTTCATAAAAATAGATGGGCTTGGTCAGATAAATTTGATGTGATTTTAACAACGCCTTGATTAAAAAAACGGTTGCCTCTCCTTGATATAATATTAAAATGTTTAAAATAAACTCATTTTGTTTCAAAAAAAAGGCAAAATATTTATTTTTTTAAAAAAAAGTATATATTTGCCAAAATATAGCAAGTATTAGTTCAATATTTTAGCCAAAATTAATTACACTTACTCAAAATGAAAGATATTTACGCCTTTGTTCAGCCTTATTTAAAATGGTTTTGGGATTGGAGTATCGCCCATTATCCTGAATCATTGTTGTTAGTGATTCCTTTATTATATATCGTTTATCGCCTTTTGCTGTATATTCGATTATACATTACAGCGCTAGGCCCTTATAGAGGGATGATTACCCGCATCTATAAAGTAGTAGATGGTGATACAGTATTGGTCAATAACCCACTCCGCCGAAATAGAAGGTATAAAGTACGGTTAGTAGGGATGGATTCGCCAGAAAGTCTGCGTTCACTATATCAAAATATCGCTCCTTTTGGGGCTGAAGCCTCTAATTATGCTAAAAAAAGGCTCTACAAAGGTAGAAGAGTTTTCCTTTATTATGACAAAGAATCTCGTGATAAATTTGGGAGAATATTGGCATATTTATATCTTTCTAATGGAGAGTTTTTTAATGCTACAATGGTCAAAAAAGGATGTGCTTTTGCTAAGAGGTATCCGCCCAATGTAAAACATGCTTCTTATTTTGAAAAACTAGAAAGAATGGCTAGAAATAGAAAAAGAGGGTTATGGCAAATATATACAGATGAAGGTGATTTAAAAAATGGCTATAAACGCTCACAAGATTATAAAAACTTTAGAAGAGCCAATAATATTAGCTAACTAAATAGGTAAGTAAGTAAGAGATGAGTTATGGGTTTGTAATAATCTAATAATGAGTTTTTTACTTAAACTAACTTATCACCTTATTTAGTTATTGTTCCTAATTAATCTTCTCTTCTCCTCCTTTCTAACATAATATATTGATAACAACTTA
>JBBRUH010000540.1:0-3445 GCA_038248005.1 Cytophagales bacterium
ACGGTCAAATCTGCACGCATAGGAGCAACTAAATGTTCTGGATACATATATATTAATTGATAAGTGAATAATTATTTAAAAAAGATTATAAAAATCCTAACTCTAATTGAGCAGCCTCTGACATCATATCTTGGTGATAAGGAGGGTCAAAAGTAAGCTCTATCTCTACTTCATTGACTCCTTCTACCATTTGTACTTTGGTGCGTATCTCCGAAGGAATTTCTTCAGCAGATGGGCAGTTAGGTGAGGTCAATGTCATAAGGATAAACACATTATTGACAGGAAATATTTTAAGATCGTAAATCAACCCTAACTCATAGACATCTACAGGTATCTCAGGGTCATACACGCTTTTGATAGCATTGATTACTTTATCTTTTAATTCGGGTGTTTCTATTTCTGTTGAATTCATATTTATACAAAAGAAGATTAATTTTTGACTAACTCTACTATGTTTAAGATTCTCTATTGAGTCTTGATTTGACCACTTAACAACAATCCAGAAAGATAAGTTTAGATTACAAATGTAATTTTGATGAAGAATCCATCTCACCTTTACTCTAATTTACTTTGATACACTAAGCCATACATTTTCATTTGTTTAATCATAGAAGCCAAACCATTGGCACGGGTCATAGAAAGATGCTGTTGCATTCCTATTTTATCTATGAAATATAAATCTGACTCGGCTATTTCTTCGGGTTTTTGGTTTGAAAGTACCCTGATAAGCATACTCACTAATCCTTTCACAATCATGGCATCACTATCGCCCTTAAAGAGTAGTTTATCTTCATTAAGTTCAGAGTGTACCCATACATTTGATTGGCAACCTTTGATTTTATTTTCATCTGTTTTCTGATTTTCTTCGAGTACTGGCAATTTTTTACCTAGCTCTATGAGGTAAGCATATTTATCTTCCCAATCATCAAATAAATCAAACTCTTCTATGATTTCGTCTTGTATTTTGTTGATAGACATATTTAATAGTTTTACTTTCTTTTACAAATTTAACAATGAATTTTTGATAAAACTCAAGTACATAACAATCAACTAGAGAGATTGGTCTAAAACCTTTATAAAATCTTCCATCTTCTCTACTGAGATAGCTGGAAAATTAGCAACGCGTAGTTGCTTATTTTTATAATCTTTATAGCCACTTCCTAAGACATATCCTTTAGTAGCTATTTTTTTGATGATTTCTGAAGAATCCGTAGCAGTATTGATGACTATTACTGTAGGTGAACGGTATTCAGGATTTTGCACGAAAATCTCCAAACCTTCTGTCTTTTCTGCAAAATCATAAAGCATTTTGGCTTTGAGGTCAGTCTCTTCTCTGAGTGTTTTGATGCCTTTTTGGAGCATATCTTGAGCTATTTTTCCCAATAAATAAATACTTAACACATTGGGCGTTTCAGGTGTTTCAAATTTTTCAAAAGTCTCCCAAAGATCAATCAATCGATGATATGTACCTGTGGAGCGGTTTTTAGCTTCCTTCTCTATCTTTTGTGCTTTGGCAAGGCAGGCTTCATTGACGAGCCATACACCCAAACCTGCAGGCATTCCAAAGGCTTTTTGCACAGAAAAATAAGCTGAGTCTATCTTGCTAAAATCTAACTGAGGATAAGGTGCAGAGGATACCATATCTACTGCTGTGAGGCAATCAGGATTTTGTGTGGCAAGTTGATGTATCGTAGCTTCGGGCATGATGACTCCTGAACTTGTCTCGTTATGGGTCAATGCCAAAAGCTCAGTACCCTTCGGAATTTGGATATCCTCTAACACAAAGCCCTCTCCGAATAGGGCAGTTTGCTGACCACTATGAAGGTAAAGCTGTTGCGAAAACTGATAAAATTTTTTAGAAAAAGCTCCATTGACAAGGTGGAAAGAATGACTTTCTACGCAGTTCGTAAGCAGACGCTCCCATATTTCGTTGGCAGAGCTACAAAATAAGACCGCATAATTATCTGGCAATTCAAATAACTCTTTTAAAGCTTCAAAAGTCTCTCGATAAATAGCTTGAAATTTTTGCCCTCTGTGCGAGATAGACGGAATCTGTGCATCCAATGCGGTACGAAGATGCTTCTCAAAAGTAGGATATAAAGCAGATGGCCCAGGCGTAAGAAAGATTTGATTGCTCATAAGACAAGTGATGAATTATAAATGATGAGTGATGAGTTTTATTAATAAGATTCTGATAATCAATAATTTATACCAAAATTAAAATATAAAATATTATTTGCAAAAATAGTGGATATATGGTACTTACTTGCAAAAAATCAGGCTACTTTTTTTCAAATATCCAAAAAGGAATTTGATGGCTTACTGAATCAGGTTCGTTATCTCTAGTGGTGATGTATTCTATTTTGAGGAGATTTTTCTCAAAAATAAAAAGAAAACCGTAATATATTTATGTAGAAAGCTTTAATTCTATTCTAATTTTTTCTTTTTTTCAAGGGCATCTCTTACCCTTCCTGCACTCTCATAATCTTCTTTGGCAAGCAGATTAGAAAGCATTTTTTCTAATTCCTCCACCGAATATTCCAACAGAGAACCTCTTTTGAATGCAAAAGACTTGCTTTGGTCTATAGGCAAACCTACTTGATGAAAGATACTTTCTACAATATAAATAGGACAATGAAAACGCACTGCAAGGGCAAGGGCATCAGAGGGACGGGCATCTAAATAAGTAAGCTGAAGTTTGGAATTTTTGAGTGTTAATTTTGTATAAAAGATATCATTCTCGAATTGATGAATCAGTACCTCAGAAAGCTCTACTTGCAAGGCTTTGAGGGTTTGGGCAAATAAGTCATGGGTAAGAGGGCGAACGGGTTGCATCTTCTCTAAGGTAACAGCAATGGCTTGGGCTTCGTGTGTGCCTATGATAATGGGCAAGCGTCTAAAACCTTGCACATCTTCTAGAATAACCACATAATTCCCTGGCTGAGATTCACTATCTGATAAGGCGATGATGTTAAGTTCTATTTTTTTGCTTTGTTTCATATTCTGTTTTCTTTATCCGTTTTTGATAAATAGACAAAGCTCTTCTACATCATCAAAAGGGGCAATCACTAACCCTTCGGAAAGCAATTTAAACAAACTTTTGTTCTCTATCTCTATTCTTCCAGTAAAACTGATTTTAGATTTTCTAATTTCTCTAAATATCCTTGTGCTTCTTTGCAAAGTGTAGGGTCATCTACTAATGCCAAGACTTCTTGTGCCTTAGATTGCATGTCTTGTAAAGTTTTTAACTTTTGTTCCGAAGAAGTCTTCTCATCATCTTGAGCCATAAACCATAAAGCTTCTAAGTAATTGAGTAAAGTAATGGCTCTTTCATAAGGTAAATCTGCTGTGCGAATTTGCAATGCTTCCTCATACAATTTTATGGCTTGTTGGTAATTATCAGCACGAAGTCCTGTGGGAAATTTAGTGAGTGCATTGGCATAAT
>JBBRUH010000541.1:0-3431 GCA_038248005.1 Cytophagales bacterium
ATGAGGAATTTGGAATCCCGACTGTAGGTTGCCCTGGCACGATTGATAATGATTTATTTGGTACGGATAATACTATAGGTTATGATACAGCTGTAAACACTGCCTTAGATGCAATTGATAAAATTAGAGATACGGCTGACTCTCACAACAGAATCTTTTTTATAGAGGTAATGGGAAGAGATTCGGGCTATATTGCTATCCAATCAGCCATTGGTGGTGGTGCTGAGCTAGTGATGGTGCCTGAGACACGCACAAGTATTGATGATGTGATACAGACACTTAAAGAAGGACGATTAAAGCACAAGACCTCTGCTATAGTAATAGTAGCAGAAGGTGATGAAGAAGGCAATGCTACTGAGATAGCTGCCAAGGTAAAAGAAAAGACCCAAGATTTAGACATCAAAGTAACTACTCTTGGGCATATTCAGAGAGGCGGCTCACCTACAGCACGTGATCGTATCTTAGCAAGCCGTACAGGTTTGGCTGCTGTAGAAGGATTGCTCAATGGAATGAAAAGTGTAATGGCTGGAATAGTAAATGACGACTTGGTCTACACGCCCTTTGAGCAAACTATTCAAAAAGGAAAGCCTATCCACGAAGATTTGATTCGTATGGTAAGCGTCCTGAGTATTTAGTAAGAGATGAGTTATAAGTTATTGGTTTATAATGATTTGATAGTGAGTATTTTATATATACTAAATCGGATAGTTATTTACTTAGATAAAACTAAACCCAGTTCTCAGTTTAGACTGTTTTTAAACTAGTATTCTTATTCCGTAGGAATACAATGTTTATAGAAAATAACAAAACAAGTACGACCCCGATAGGGGTCGCATATTTATCTTGGTTGTCTTTTTATAAATGTGAGATGCCTTTGGCGTTTTTTTGTAGGTACTTAGTGAGATATTAATTGTTAATTATCTGATAGTGAGCATTTTAATAGCTAATAATGATTGATTTATTTTCAGCATTTTATTAAATCAAAAAAAGAAAGGTCTTAAAACACATTTGTTTTAAGACCTTTCTTTTTGAGGAATGTAAAAAGTGAAATCAGATTAAAAGAATGAAGCTAAGATACATCCTACACCTGCAATAGCAGAAACGATTGCACCTATTTGTTGCCATTTAGCAGAGCTTTCAGCACTATGGATAAGTTCATCTTCTGATTTGGTAGAGACGATAAATGGTTTATCTTTTTCTTTAGGTTTACTAACCATCAACTCACCAGCACGGTCATTGACTTCTCCCAATATATAAAGCTTTGCATTATTAGGAATGACTTGCTCTTTATAGCGATAACCGATGGTGCGAGAACCACTTGCTCCACCAAAGGAGAGACTTAACCCACGAGGTGCTTCTGATTCAAAGCGATCTACGCTTTGCATAAAATCTTTGCGGGCACCTTGCATATCTATTCTGAGTGTATCACCACTTCCATCATTAAGCGTAAATATGACATATTCAGACTGCTGAGATACAGTTTCAGAACTTCTTTTAACTACAGTGCGATAATTTCCTTCATTATCACGCTCTTGTTCTGTTACTTCATATTCACGCTCTACAGAAGCTTCGTAAGCTAGTACAGGTCTTTGGCTATAAATGGCTGTAAGTGGGTCATCACTAAGCCCTACGCCTGATAACTCCACAATATTACCACTGTAGCTCCCCATACCTACGGTTTCTACCAAGTCATTATAAAGTTCTCTGACAGATTGTATAGTAGAGGTTTCGTGGTATTTAATTTCTAGTGCCTTACTTAGCTGTTGCTGGCGGATGTAGTATAAACCACCACCCGCTGCCAACAGCAAAATTCCAATAATTAATAGCATATTTATAAATATAGATTAAGAAGTTTGTACTTCAGCACTTTCTACTTCTCCATACTCATCAGCAGTTTTGGCTACCATCTGTACTGCCGCCTGAAACTCATTAAGGTCTAGGTTTTTACCAGCAAGTGAATAACTGAAAATAGGCTGACCTTCAAAAGTAACTCCAAATCCACCAAAAGTAATATTAGAGTTTGCACGAAGTAGTTCGTCTTTTGTTTCTTGATCTATCTCTACATCTTCATCTCCTAGATAAGCATATACTTTTACAAGCACATCTTCGCTGTGCCAAGGTAATACTTGGACTGTTACTGTTACGCTTCCAAAAGTAAAAGTGTAGAAGTCATCTATTTTCACGATTTCATACTCGTGAAATAACTCAGACATGTACTTACTCACTGTCTCTTGAGTAGAAGCAATTAGGGCTTCATTGACCCCGTCTTTCAAAATTTTAAACTTAGGCATTTGATTTATTGATTTTGAGTGGTTAGATAATAATTATTCTCCTTGATTAAGTTTTGCACGCAGACGGGCTAAATCATCATCCACAGCACTGCTTTGTGATAATTGTTTAAAATCATCATTAAGGTCTACGTTATTTCCTTCTGCCAATTCTGTAAAAGCCTCTGCTTCAGATTCAGTTTTAAGGATTTTTTCTTCCCACTTATCAAATTTAGCAAAGCTATTGCCAGTGTCTAACCCACCTACTTGCTTCGCAATTTGCTTTTGAGCTTTCGCTGCTTGGCTACGAGCAATGAGTGTACTTTCTTTCATGCGAGCTTCGTTGAGTTTTTGTTTCAACTGATCTACCTGTCCTTTGAGTTTAGAGGTAACTTGTGAAGCTGATTCATACATTTGCTTGTATTGACTTGCTTGTGTGTCAGATTCAGCTTTTTTGGCAAGTGCTTTACGGGCAAGTTCCTCATTCCCTGCATTTAATGCTTGCATTGCTTTTTGCTCCCAATTTTCAGAAGCTTGCTGATGTGTCTTATAATCTCGCTCTAACTTCTTTTCTTGCGCCATAGCAGTAGCAAGGCCAGAAGTAGCTTTGGCGATGGCTTCTTGCATCTCAATCACCATTTGCTTAATCATTTTCTCTGGATCTTCAAATTTATCCAGAGTATCGTTCACATTAGCTTTGAAGATGTCGCTTATTCTTCCAAAGATACCCATACTTTTTTTACTTTAGTTTTACAAATAATTTGTTTTAATATTATGACTGTAATTATACGAATTATTTTTTGGATAGAAAACTGATTTTTAAAAATATCTGAAATTTATTATAAATATCAAAAAAAAGATGTTTTACAGAAACTAATACTTAAATCTTACGTATATTAAGCTCTTTTGGCAAATAAGCCTCTATTTCTTCATTTCTAAAAAATTAGTCTAAATTTAAGCAGCTTAGCTTTTATATCACAGACTCTCTTTTATATTTAAAATGTTACCTACTATTTACATAAAATAAGATTCTAACAAAGATTTAAGTCCTTCAGGACAACGTAAAATTTTATTCCTATTTTTTTCTACAAATACTAAGGTAGTCTTGCCTGTGTTGAGTTTAACTTGATGTTGATTGAATACCTCATACTCAAAGACGATTCG
>JBBRUH010000542.1:0-3424 GCA_038248005.1 Cytophagales bacterium
GGTTATCTGACAATTTTTGTGGAAAATGAATAATTAAAGTTATTTTGAAAATATATCTACCTGATAATGAAAAAGTTAGATATATTAAAGATGCTAGATTTACTATTTACCACAAAAATTGTCATACAACCACTTATTTTTTAAATTTTTAAAAAAAATCAATTATATAGCTATAGTTAATTATCTATTTTACTGATAACTTTACGTATAATTTTATTTTATAAACCAGTGAAAATAAAGTATTTAGTCAATGTTTTAAAAATTAACTCTCCTCGCTTAAAAAAAGCTATTTGGGGAACTCCTACTTTTGAGGGGAAGCCTTGGGTTGTCCTCTCAAAGATTAGTAAGCTATTGTCTTTTTTGTTGATAGGTATTTTCTTCAGCTCTGCAAGCATTGGTATTAGCTTAGTACTTATCTATTTTAATCCTTCTTTTTGGTGGAAGTTATTATTGCCTAGTATTTTATTGTTTGGAATATTTATCTTATTCTTCCTCAAAAAGCAACAGCAAGGAAATCGCATCTACCAAAAGTTTATAGAATCAGTAGAGAAAAGGCATCAAAATGAACGCTCTACACAGATTTCAACTGAAAATATTAAAATTCTCAATGGATATTTATTTAAGGTAAGCAGCTATTGGATAAAAATAGCTTCATTGTTGATAATCATTCCTTTATTTGGTTTGAGTGTCTATCATTATCAGCAGACCAACCAAACCAAAAAACTTTCTACAAAACCGAGTCAAAGCCTACAAAGACTTATCAGCCTCAAAACCAAGAAAATCAAGATTTGGCAACAAGAAGCCAATGAAACACAAAAGCGAATTAAGGATGCTTCTAAAGAGTATGTAAAGCAATATACTCAGTTAGAGCAAGCTCAAAATGCTATCAAATTTCAGATGCAATCACTTTATCAGGCACAAGGCAATAGATATGCCCTTGAAAAAATAAATCAAAAACTCAAAAAAGAAAGCCCTACACTAGCAGAAAAAGAAACTTTTCTACGTCAAAATATTGAAATCTATGCTCAAGCAAAAGGCATTTTGGAAGTAAATCTAGCCCTTAAAGGAGAAGATGAAGCACAGGCAGCAGGAATGATGGAGCAAGAAGGTAAACTCTATGAAATGTTCCAAACTTTACTCATTCGCCAAGACAATAGCCTTTACAAAGCTCAAAAAGCACTCTTGGCAGAGAAAGAAAAGAAAGAACTTTTCGAGAAAGAAGTAAACAAGCATAAAACTCTCTTGCAAACTTTGATAGGACTACAAGATAGCTATTGCCATAAAAAACAAAAAACAGAACAAGATATCACCAAACTCAAAAAGCAATATCAACTATTGCTAAAGAGAAATCAATAGGTTAAAATCTTTCTAAAGAGTAAGTTTTTGCTCAATATCAATATTTTTTTTGCTAAGTTTAAAACTTATTATATAATTTGCACTCTGTTTTTAATGTAATGTGAAGATTTGATAATTTTATGAAACTAAAAAATACTTTCGTTCTGCTTATAATTTTTATATTTTCAATTGGCTTTAGCTATGCCCAAGAAGACTCTACCAACATAAAAAAAACATCAGAAAAAGTAGCACTCACCTTTGATGATCAAATTAATCAAGTGATGACTCCTGCTACGACATTCATCTCTGATATTGTTTTTTTTCAAGTAGGTTCAGGAGAATATACTGTTCCTTTTGTACTTATTTGGCTCATTTTAGGAGGTTTAGTATTTACGATATATATGGGTTTTATCAACCTGACAGGCTTTAAACATGCTTTAGATGTAGTAGCGGGCAAGTTTGATAACCCTAATGATGTAGGAGAAGTATCTCACTTTCAGGCACTTACAGCAGCACTCTCAGGAACAGTAGGCGTTGGTAACATCGCTGGTGTAGCCATTGCTATTTCATTAGGTGGTCCTGGTGCTACTTTTTGGATGATTGTCGCTGGTTTTCTGGGGATGTCTTCTAAGTTTGTAGAATGTACCTTAGGTTTAAAATACCGTAAGAAGAATGCAGATGGTTCAGTTTCGGGCGGCCCTATGTATTACTTGGATAAAGGTCTTGAAAAACGAGGAATGGGATGGTTAGGTAAAATCTTAGCAGTCTTTTTTGCCATTGCTTGTATTGGTGGTTCATTTGGAGGTGGTAATATGGTGCAAGTAAACCAAGCCACTCAACAGCTTATCAATGTAACAGGCGGAGAGAATAGTGTATTTTTTAACCAAGGTTGGTTATTTGGTGTCATTATGGCTGTCGTAGTAGGTTTTATCATCATAGGAGGTATTAAAGGCATCGTAAAAGTAACTGATAAAGTAGTTCCCTTGATGGTAGGTGTGTATGTGATTGCAGCCCTAGTAGTTATTTTTGGTAATGTAACAAAAATTCCTGAAGCTTTTGGTCAAATATTTTCAGGAGCTTTCACTCCCGAAGCAGGCTACGGTGGTATGATAGGTGTATTGATTATGGGTTTTAGACGAGCAGCTTTTTCTAATGAAGCAGGGATTGGCTCGGCTTCTATTGCTCATGCAGCCGCCAAAACAGACGAACCAATCAGTGAAGGAATTGTATCCTTGTTAGAGCCTTTTATAGACACAGTAATTATTTGTACGATGACGGCACTTGTGATTGTGATTACGGGCGAATATCAGAACCAAGTATCTGGTAATCAAGAAGCTATTTCACTTACTTCTCGTGCTTTTGGCTCGGTGATTTCATGGTTTCCGATTGTACTTTCTATCGCAGTAATTTTATTTGCACTCTCTACGATGGTTTCTTGGTCTTATTATGGTCTAAAAGCTTGGACTTATCTTTTTGGTGAAAGTCAAGCTTCGGATATTACGTATAAATTTATATTTTGTGTTTTTATCGTTATTGGTTCTGCTATCAATGCCACTAGCGTTTTTGATTTTGGAGATGCGATGATATTTGCAATGTGTTTTCCCAATGTGCTAGGTTTGTATATCTTAGCCCCTGAAGTTCGTAAAGATCTTCTTAGTTATATGGCTCGTGTTAAAAGTGGAGAAATCAAGAGATTTTCTTAAACTAAATATATCTTTAATTCTATTTTTAAATGCTCAAGTATCTTAGTACTTGAGCATTTTTAGTTTAAAAGTTATTATTTGAGAGATGAAACAAAGAAAATTACGGTTGTATGGCAATTTTTGTGGTAAATAGTAAATCTAGCATCTTTAATATATCTAACTTTTTCATTATTCGCTAGATATATTTTCAAAATAACTTTAATTATTCATTCTCTACAAAAATTGTCAGATAACCACTTTACTAATATTGCTGTAATGATAATGATAATGATGGGAAGCTGTCAGTCCCACTACACTTTTAGCCTCTAAATAGCTACAACTTGCCATCAATAAATTCATAAAGGCTTTCGCTCGTGAAAACCCTAATGATAAAAGACCTTGACAGA
>JBBRUH010000543.1:0-3418 GCA_038248005.1 Cytophagales bacterium
AACCATTAAGGAATTAAGAGTGGTGAAGAGGCTGATACTTTAACAAGCAAGGAAAACTTAATGAAACTTCATCTCTTAATGGTTCATTTTTTTAAACCATTAAGGAATGAAGAGGCTGATGCTTTAATAAGCAAGGAAAACTTAATGAAACTTCATCTCTTAATGGTTCATTTTTTTAAACCATTAAGAGATGAAGAGTAGTGAAGAATTTTTAATTTTTTTAAACCATTAAGGAATTAAGGATAGTTAAGAATTAAAACGCTCATTATCAAATTATTATGAACTCATAACTTATAACTCATCTCTTATTTAGAGGCATAGTAATTACTCAATGCTTCATCTAAATCCTGACCTCTCAGATTTTTACCGATGATAACACCATTTTCATCTATCAGATAATTCATAGGAATTGATCTTATTTTGTATTGTACTCCTACGGCATTATTCCAACCTCCTAAATCAGATACGTGGTAGTCCCATTCTAATTTATCATCTTGAATACCTTTTAACCAAGCATCTTTTTTGGTATCTAGCGAAACACTAAATACTGTAAAACCTTGATTCTTAAAATGAGCGTAGGTCTGAATTAGATTTCTATTCTCATAGCGACATGGCCCACACCAAGAAGCCCAAAAATCAATTAAGGTTACTTTTCCTTTGACCATCTCTAAGGTCATCTTACTTCCGTCAGCAGCACTTTGTGAAATAGCAGGGGCTTTATTGCCTATCTCTAAGCCTACTTTGTAGTTTTGAGTATTAGTAGTTGTCGTTGTCGTAGCAGCAGTTCCTGAGTTTTTAGAGATGTCTTCTACCAGAATAGAAGAGGTATAATCATTAAAATCATACCCTATAAATGAGTTATCACGGGTAAATTCACGTGTCTCTCCTCTGAAATTAGCGTCTGCATACAAAGTTACTTTTAATCCATTGCTTACTTTTAGAGAGCTAAGCTCATCATTGCCTATGCCTAAGTCATCCATATCATATTTACCAGGAGCGAAAATTCTGCTTTCTCCTTCAAAATTGCTATACTGATAGATAGTAATTGTTTTTTGTGAGGCAGAAGGAGGCTGAGGCTTAGTAGTACTAGTCTGTGGTTTTGTAGGCTTAGTATCAGCATAAGGTAATTTATCGGTAGCAGTAGAGGCATCATAATTGGGTGTGCTAAACCATTGAAAAACTTGTGTAGCACTTGCATATCCATTATTTTTTTGGATAAAAACTCCACAACCAAAGGCTTTAGCCTCATCAGATAAGATATTACCACGATGTCCTTCTGATTTCATCCACATTCTAATCAAATCATCTACTAGACTAAGACAACTAGCATTGGATGTACTTGTCCCCGCAATGTTCTCTGCAATGGCTGGGTTGGTAATCCCTGCTAGTTTGGCTCTATCACTGGTGCTTTCTCTGTTGGGTTCTTTGGGATTGGAGTGGCTAAAAAAATCTTTTTCAATCATGTGTTTGGAGTGAAACCAAGCTGCAGCCTCCAAACCAACATTATTGGGAAGCGTATTCTTGCCTTGCTTTACTCTTTGCTCATTGGTAGCAAAATATAGACAGGCATTGATAGCAGCATAGTCAGGATTATTGAGATCTATTTTTGCTTGAAAAGCACTCATTTGACGATAATTACTTGCAGTGATAGTGCCATCATAGTAGCTTTGGCTATGCCCCTGTATGGTAGCATACAAAAATATGAGTATTAAAAGTAGATTTTTTGTGATGAATTGATTCATTGTGTTATTTGTTTTAAAATATAAACACCTCCTAAAAATAAGGTATATATTGTCTGTTGTATTTTTTTATTGAAATGTATTCATAGAATAGTACCGCTTTAAAAGAGGTAAGTTGTCAAAAAAGAGTTTAATAGTATGTTAATGCAGTACGAACACTCCCTAGACACCTTCTTTTTTAAAGAGTACTTGCTGAGTCTGCGAAGCATTTTAATTTATGCTAAAATAACAATGTTTTTGTTTTTTCACAGATTGCCAATCATTCCAAACGTAATTGTTTTAATAGAGTTGTTACGTACATACTACCAATACTTTAGCTTTTTTATAACCACATAGACACATAGAAAACATAGGAAATTGCTTGCGAAAAGCTTTTATATTAGCTTATTATTCCAAGATTCCCAAACGAAAAATTGATGTAAATCATTGAAAATCAAGAAGTAACAACTCTAATGTAAAATCATAAATAACCCAACAAATCAGTAAAATGCTAAAAATAAACTAATCATTGTTAACTATTAAAATACCCATTATTGTATAATTAAGAACTAATAATTCATCACTCACTCACATCAAAAAGCTTCCCCAATCATAATATAAAACCCTGATTTCTCGGCATTGAAGGCATAGTCAAGGCGTGTGTAGATATCTTTTTTCTTAAATAATAAAACTCGCAAACCTACCCCTCCTGACCAAATCAGGTTATTGAGATTGAGGTCTCCAACACGCTCTGATACAGTAGCCACAGATCCAAAGACAGCCGCCCCGATTCTGTTGGTAAAGCCCAAAGGAATTGGCAAAAAGCGAAACTCAGCTTGTGCTGCTATTTGATTTTTATCACGATAACGCCCCGTATAATAGCCTCTCATCATGCTTTCCCCTCCCATCAATGATAATTGATTAAAGGGAACATCTCCTCCATTAAACTGCCCCAAAAGCTGTGCTGCAAATACATTGTGCTTCCCAATCGGCTGGTAAATCCGTGTATCTGATAAGATAGAATTAAAACCAAAAGCACTAATCATAGGGCTATAATGCAAAAAAGCCAATTCAGTAAAAAAACCATCCCTTACATTCAAGACATTGTGCCTGTTATCATATACTAAGCCTAAACCTAGACCCAGATTAGTAGAACCTTCACTGCCTCGAGGCAAATCAATAAGTCCATTCTCATTATTGGGTACAAAATTTACTTTTGAGAGTCTCTGAAAATCCATTTCAAGCCCTAAAAATAGGTTTTTACGCAGTTTGCGAAGTACCCTCTCTTTGATTAAAATCTGATTGGCATCTACCCTAGCCAAGTATTCTTTAGGAGAATCTGAACCAATGCCATGATAAAGTAAGGGAAAACTCTGTAATCTGATTCTGCCAAGAAAGAACCAATTATCTTGGTCACTATATAAAGCATGGTCAAACCAAACACCATATTGATTTTCTAGTGTAAAAAAGGTAAAGCCATTTACTTCACTGAGTCTATTGGTGGTATCTCTTTTTGCATAGTAAATGAATAGTGAGTTAAAGCCTATCTCAAGGTTGGTTTCAGGAGAATAGGCTACAGTAGGATAAATTAAAAATTGAGGTTTGGAAGCATCTGTAGTATCATTTATCAAACGATTAATGTATCGTTTCAAAAAATTTTGTGCTTTCAGCTCTTGTGAGCAAAAAAAAGGAAATACCAG
>JBBRUH010000544.1:0-3392 GCA_038248005.1 Cytophagales bacterium
AAAATAAAGTATTTATTTAGTTTGAGTAAAATTCTTATAATCAGATTATTACAAACTCATAACCCATCACTTATATACTCCTTAACATATCTAAAAATATAAAATAAGACTCAAATAACCAACCTATCTCGAAAAGAAAAGCCCACTCTACAAGTAGAATGGGCTTTTTTTATAATGTTTAGAAAATCTAAACTAAGAATAAACTATTTTTCAACTTTCTCAACAGGAGTTTTATCACCTTCTTCAACAGTAGAATCTGATTCCATAGGCTCTACTTCTGGCTCAGGAGTTACTTCTGGCTCAGCTTCTACTTCAGGAGTTTCAGTGGCTACAGAATCAGTAGTTTCAGTGCTTTCATCACCACCACCACAAGCAGTAGTAAATGTTAAGAATCCGAAAAGGGCGAATAATAAAATTAACTTTTTCATAAAAATATAAATTATATTAAGTGATTTTTAGATGCTCTTTATACAGAAGAATTAAAAAGGTAAACCAAGAAAATATTTTTTTTATAAATTACATCTAAGTACATGATAAAAAACAAATTTATCTTCTTTAGCATACAGATAATCTTAGATTTATACGGATTTTTATCTATGATTTATCTGCTTAATCTGTCAAATCTGTGTGCTAAAAAATATCGTGTACTGAGAAAGAATTCATAAGGATAATTATCCAAGCATTGCACATTTTGTATTAAATAACAATGACACAGATACGAAATCTTTACCCAAGACTTAAAGCAATAAAAGCATCACAAGCAATACCTTCGGGTTTGAATTGATTGTAAATCTTATGTAAATCCATTTCTGGATACATCTCTTACTTATATATCCCTTACTATACTTAAAACGTAAAATAAGACTCAAATAATCAACCTATCTCGAAAAGAAAAGCCCACTCTATAAATAGAATGGGCTTTCTTTATAATGTTTAGAAAATCTAAACTAAGAATAAACTATTCTTCAACTTTCTCAACAGGAGTTTCAGCACCTTCTTTTACAGTAGAATCTACCTCAACAGGAGCTTCTTCAACAGGAGCTTCTTCAACAGCAGCAGAATCAGTAGTTTCAGTACCATCAGTTTTATCACCACCACCACAAGCAGTAGTAAATGTTAAGAATCCGAAAAGGGCGAATAATAAAATTAACTTTTTCATAAAAATATAAATTATATTAAGTGATTTTTAGATGCCCTTTATACAGGAGGATTAAAAAGGTAAACCAAGAAAATAAAAAAAATAAAAAAATTTTTTATGGGTTACGTTCAAGAGTTTTTAGAATAAAAGGTAGATTTTAAGAATCTCACTAAATTGCAGATGATTTCGAAGGGTTAAGTGGTTTTTTGGTTCTTAAAATAAATATATGAGTGGAAGTGAGTATCATCTTGAAGCAAAATGGGTTGAAAAAATCCGAGAGGGCGACTCCGAATCTTTAAGAAAACTTTATAAGGATAATTATCCAAGCATTGCACATTTTGTATTGAATAATAATGGCACTGATACCGAAGCAAAAGATGTCTATCAAGAGAGTATCATCGTTTTTTATGAGAAAATACAAAATCCAGACTTTGAGCTTAGTTGTTTAGTAAAAACTTTTCTTTACTCGGTAGCAAGGAGGCTTTGGCTAAAACGATTATCTGAGAAGAATCGTTATGTAGGTAAAATTACAGATTACGAAGATTTCACAGACTTTTCGGAGGCTGAGACAGAAGATGTAGATGAAAGTGAAAAAAAATTTAAGCAAATGGAGCAAGCTCTTACTCAAATAGGTGAGCCTTGTCAGACCATTTTGCGTGATTTTTACATCAACAAGTACTCTATGCAGGAAATAGCTGAAAAAATGGGCTATACAGGTACTGACAATGCTAAAACGCAAAAGTATAAGTGCTTGCAAAGATTGAAGAAATTGTTTTTTAAAGAATATGGTTCTTAGATAAAACAAAAAGTAAAAGTAAAAGTAAAGACTTTTAAAGTTTCAATCGATTGAAATGACATAACACTAAAATACCAATAATGAGATTTAAAATCTCTACCTAAAATAAAAAACGGTCATGAAAGAGAAGCGTACATCCATAGAGGATATTGAAAATTACTTAAATGGTTCACTCAAAGGAACTGAACGTGCTTCTTTTGAGTCAGAAATAGAAAGTAACTCTGCTCTAGCAAAAGAAGTAAGTCAATACAAGGTTTTGTTTGGAGGGCTAGATGCTTATCAAACACGTAAAAACTTGCGTGGGCAGTTGGATGAATTTCATGAAGAAATGACCCAAACTACTCATCTAAAAATATCTTCTAATACTCCAAAAGACAATCAGTTCTTTTTGGTCTGGAAAAAATATAAATCTAATGTTCTCGTAGCAGCTTGTGTGGCTATTTTAGCTATATTCACTACTACCTGGGTGCTAGATGATAGTGTACGCTCTATAGAGCAAAAACAAAAAAATTATTTCCTATCTCTCCGAAGAGACCTCAATAAAGTCAAACAAAAACAAGATAGACTAGCACAAGACCAAAAAATAAGCAAAACCCCTAAGCCTGTAAAAGAATATGGAGCAACTGCTTTTGTAATCTCTAGCAATGGATATTTGGTTACTAGCTATCACGTGGTCAAAGATGCTGACTCTATCTATGTAGAAACCACACGAGACAATAAACCACTCAGTTTTAAAGTAGAAAACATCTACAGCGATCCTTCCAAAGACTTAGCAGTATTGAGAATCATAGACCCGGAGTTTATTGGTTTTCCAGAGCTTCCTTATACTATCAGAAGTGAAGAAGCCAACCTCGGGGAGGATGTATTTACGCTTGCTTACCCTCGCCAAGAGATGGTCTATGGTGAAGGCTCTATCAGTGCTCAATCAGGGTATAGAGGAGATACTCTTACTTATCAAATCTCTATTCCAGTAAATCCAGGTAATAGTGGAGGTCCTTTACTAGATTCACAAGGCAATCTTATCGGAATAGTAGTAGGAAAACACCTTGCAATGGATGGAGCTGCTTTTGCTGTAAAAGTAAAACACTTGAAGGCTGATTTAGACTCTCTTGCTCTCAATGCTGAGATACCTCCTATTCTTATTCCTAAAAATAGCAATATGCAATTTCTCAAACGACCTGGGCAAATTAATTTATTAAAAGATTTTGTCTTTGTGGTGAGAGTTTATAATGGCAAAGATTAATTTTTACAAAAAAATGGGTAATTAAGATATTTCTATCTTAATTACCCAATCATTTAATTTCAAAAACTCTATTACTTGGGGATAATAATTAAATAAAGTGTTCATTTAGTTTAAGTAAAATACTCATTATCAGATTATTACAGACTCATCTCTCACTTAGCTGCTTCTACCTCTTCTTCTTTAAAATATCTTCGCTCCACCCTTGAAGCTATCCC
>JBBRUH010000545.1:0-3385 GCA_038248005.1 Cytophagales bacterium
GATGCTCCTACTATATTATTTGCATTGAGAGGATTGGATACAGACTCTAGCCATATTTCATTAAGTGAGCTTTCCGAAAGATACTGTGAAGGCAAAGTCTATGTCTTAAAACCTATCAAAGCCCTTGCGGATAGCATTTTTAAGTGTCAAAATACAAAAGTCTTAAATCAACTAAGTGATTTTGCCAAACTTGCTAAGAGTCATATCCTCATCACAGATATCAATCACCTTCACAACCGTTATACTGCCCTTGCTATAGATAGCATTGATTACTTTAAAAATCCTGCTCAATATCCGCTATCAATAATGGTTGATTCATTGAAATTTGACTATCAAAAAAACATCTCTAAGTTTATGCATACAGGCGTAACAGCTATCACTCGCAATACAGGACTGAGGGCTGATAAAAACGGGATAGATTTTATCATAGAAAAAGTAAAGCCTTACTTTCAGGATGCAGACTGGGTGCATATCAGCAACGAGGTGAGCTTTTATGATAATTGCGATTATGCCTATTTTGTACCCAATGTATATCGTTTTTGCTCCAAAGAAAGAGACTTCCAAGCATTTATAGATTTAAAGGTCAATATCATGGAGCTTACTGGCAATCATAACCTTGACTTTGGTGTAGAGGGCTATCGCAAGACTTTTGAATGGTATAAAACCCACAAGATAGGCATATTTGGAGGAGGTTTGAGTATGGAAGAAGCCAATAGTCCTCTTATCATCACACTCAAAGGAGGCTATCAAATGGCATTTTTAGGTTTTAATGAAAGTTGTCCCGTAGCAGAGTGTGGGCGAGTAGGTCGTCCGCAAGGGGCTAATCTATATCAAAGTGAAAAGGCTCGCAAAGCCATTGCTGAGTTAAAGAAAAATCCTAAAATAGCCTATATTGTAGCTTCTGTACAGTTTAATGAAGTAGATTCTTATAGCCCTACTCCCAACCAAAACCGAATCAGCAGAGAATTGCTTGACTTTGGTGCAGACTGTGTCTATGGCTCGCAAGCCCATCAAGTCCAAAAAATAGAGTTTTATAAAAATAAACCCATTTTTCATGGTTTAGGTAATTTTCTATTTGACCAGATTCATCGCATAGGTGTTAAACAAGGCTATTTTTTAGAGCATTATTTATACAAAGGGCGTATTATCCAATCAAAACTCATTTATACGATGATTTCTGAGGGTCGCCGCCCCGAAATAGCCAATCCCGAAGATGCAAAGGTAATCAAAGAGATAGTATTTGATGATGAGCTGGTGTATAGATAGTGATGTGATTATCTTTTTGATTTAGTTTCCCCAAAAGGCATTTTATTCCTTTTTTGAGAAGGAGATTTATAATTAGGATGTTTAACTATCTGACAATTAGAATATTTCAGTTTTGGCACTATTTTAGAAAAGTGTTGCACATAAATAATCTATCAATATACATAATTATCTTATCAATGAAAAAGTCAGACCAAAAACTAGAAAAATCTGAGCAGATTCAGAGTCAATTTTCTCGATTAGAATCTCTCTCACAATCATTTGCCCACAAAATAGAAGAGATGAAAAAAGAGCAAGAAGTTTTCAAACAACAGATGAAACAGCAGAATCTTTTCTGTGGATAAGTAATCCTTCAAAACCAGATTACTCTTTTTTTGTTGTAAGCTTAGTGTAAATTTGTATCTACTTTAATCTTAACAAAAAAAATGAGTAATACGCATTATCAATTAAAAGTAAGAAATATTATTTCTGAAACAGACCAAGCTATAGTTGTAGAATTTGAGCATCCCGAAGAAAAACCATTAGCTTATCAATCAGGACAGTTTCTTACTTTACTTTTAAATATAGAGGGTGAAGCTATCCGCAGAGCTTATTCCTTGTGTACCTCCCCTCTGGTAGATGAGTTTCCTGCCATCACTGTCAAGCGTGTAGAAGGCGGAAAAGTCTCTAACTATCTTAATAACCAACTAAAAGCAGGAGATACCCTCGAAGTCATAGAGGCTCAAGGCATGTTTACAGCCAACTATGACGACCAACAAAAAAAGCATAAAATCTTAATAGGTGGAGGCAGTGGCATCACTCCTTTGATGTCTATCCTTAAGACGAGTCTTCACCAAGAATCCAACTCTATTATCTCACTTATCTATGCCAATCAGAATAACAACTCTATTATCTTCAAGAAACAACTAGAAGATATTCAAGCTCAATATGCTGATAGGGTTAAAATAGTCAATGTCTTAGAAAAAGCTCCACTTTTATGGAGCAAAGGCTATAAGGGACGAATAGATACCAAACTACTCAAAAAAATACTTTCTAGCTTGCCTTCATTACCCTCCGAACAGACGGAATACTACATGTGTGGACCTAGTGGGATGATGAATCAAGTAGAACTTTCTTTTCAAGAATTAGGACTGCCTCTAGGTAGCTTAAGAAAAGAAAGCTTTGGAGTAAGTCCGCAAGAAGCGGCAGAGAAAAGAGCCTCAGTAATTGCCAAAAGTGAAGATGAAGGGCTTGTTGCTAAGACTTATACTGTCAAAGTAATCTATGCGGGAGATGAGTTTACATTTGATGTACCACCTGACCAGACGATTTTGCAGACAGCTTTAAAGCAAGATATTGATTTGCCTTTCTCTTGCCAAAGCGGAATGTGTACTGCCTGTATGGGGCGTTGTGTGTCTGGCAAAGTAGTCTTAGATGAAGAAGATGCACTTACTCCCAAAGAGTTAGACCAAGGGTATGTACTCACCTGCGTGGGGCATCCTATGTCAGAAGGCGTAGTAATTGAAATTGACTAATAATTATCAAGTTTTTATTTTTTTTACCTCTATTTTATGACATCTAGTATAAAAAAGCAGAATTTTATTTAACTAAATATTTCTTATTTCGTTTTTTATTATATACTTGCAGGTATAAAAATACTTAGTTAGAGTTTGATAATTTTAATATTTAATAACTCTCACTATTTTACAAATAAAACTTTATTATGAATTGTTTCATTAAACATTAAGAAGAAAATGAAGATATCCCCTGTCAAAAGAAAATTAAATCTGATAGATGAAATTGCACAAATCGAGAATACAAAAAGTAAAAATTTGAATACTACCACAAACGACTCAAAATTAAAAAACAGCACTGACCAAAACTGGTTTGATGCTCTCAATGACCACAATAATAGTCAAGTTTAAGGTATCCCATAATTTTTAAAAATTTATTAAGTGATTTTTGAAAAGATGGTGCTTTTATCTCGAAATAGATAAAAAGTATCATCTTTTTTACTTAAATACACAGTGTAGTTTTTACTTTTTACTAAGCCTTCTGTTTTTTCTAACTTTTCGCTTGATTTTACGAAGTTCATTGCCCATTTTGCTAAAACTATAACTGACTTGTATGCCCACATGACTGC
>JBBRUH010000546.1:0-3380 GCA_038248005.1 Cytophagales bacterium
TAAGTTGATATATCGATTGATTTTAATTTGAGATAAATTTATTTGCGAACAAATCCGTGTTTTCATGTTAGCACAACAAGCCAACAAAGCCCACGAATTTATTCGTGGGGTATTTATTCGTGGGGTATTTTATTCGTGGGGTATCATCACCAAAACACGCAAAACCCAACAAAACCCACGAATTTATTCGTGGGGTATTTATTCGTGGGGTATTTATTCGTGGGGTATTTTATTCGGTGGTATCTTTATCCAACTCATCTAACCCACGTATAAATTGATAGACATTGCGATTCGTAGTCTTTCCATTCTTCTCCAAGATAAACCCATGTAAATCTAAAAAACGCTCATACTCTTCCTTAAAAGAGAGTATTCGATGGTGAATTTCTTGCTTTTTGATGTAGGTTTTCACACCCTCTATGCCCGACTCACTCACCGAGAAAGCTCCATAACCTACTTGCCAAGCAAACTTACCTGTAACCAAACCTTGTTGATTGATTTGATAGGAACTTCCTCCCTTGATTTGATGCATAATATCAGCAATGGACTTTTGTGAGTTCATCAAGAATAAGATATGTACATGGTCTGGCATCCCGTTGATAGCCAATAATGAACAATCTAAACCCTTAACCTCATCTATAATAATCTGATAGACCTGTTGTTTGATGCTAGGTGCTATTAGTTCTTCTCTGTATTTTGTGCCAAAAACGGCATGTATCCATATCCTAACGTAAGAGTGTGCCATGTGTTTGTGTTTGTTTTTCTTTTTGTTCCCCATAGCTGAAGCTATGGGCTTTGTTTTTTTTTCCTCCCATAGCTGAAGCTATGGGCTTTGTTTTTTTTCCTTACCCATTACAAATTCATCACTCATTTCTCACTTATATGATTAATTCAGCTAAAAAATCATTCATATCATTAAAATTATTACCATCAAAAAGTTTGATATTTAAAACCTCACTTCGATCTGCAAAAAAGTCTTTTTTTGCAGAATTACTATCTAATTTTTGTAAAACACAAAGTGAGAGTTTGACTCCTAAACCAAAAAATTTTCGGAGTGCAGCCAATTTATAAGCATAATCATTGAATATTTGCATGGCAGTGTGTTTGATACCTGTTTTGCACTCCAATACATAAAACTTATTGTCATAGACAAACAAAATATCAAACTCATTTCCTGCCGAAAAACGCTTAGCATTGTCTTTATTGATTTCTATATTGAGTCCAATTTCTGTGTCAGAAAGCTGAAGTTTATTTTTGATAAAGTGATACAGATACTCTTCCCACCAAGCACCTACAAAATATTTAACCTCTTTTTCTGATAGTTGTCCTGTGATTTTTGGTTGATAATTCAGTAATTCTAAACCTTGTTTTACCTGTTCAAAACGGCTTTCGCTTAGATGAATAAAAGGCTGACTTCGTAGTTCATTGCCTACATTCTGCAAGGCTTTCCAATACTGACGAAAACTATGTTGCTTATTGTGTTCATATAGTTGATGCGTAATAGAAGCAGGAAATGTTTGATTTTTCTGTCTAAGACTTAGTAAATTTATGCGTACATCATAGCTTTTGAGGTAGTCTTCCAGATTGATTCTATATTCAAGGGTACTCGTTTTTTGTTTTACTTCGGGGAAAATCTGCACAATTTTGTTTTTGGGAAAGGGAATATAAAAGACTTTGCAAGATTTTCGGATAAAGAAATTATACACACCTATTGCCATTACCTTAGTTCCGCCAGTGAGATTAATGGTGATTTCCTCACTATCCTGAAACTCTATTTCGCTTAGTTTCTGAGCAATATCCTCCAAGCTATCTTCAATGACTTCTTTGATAATTACATTTTCATTATCTGGCTCTATGCCCAATACCTGCAAAATATGTTCGGTCTTATGCTGTTCTTCCATCAACTCAGTACTGATAAAAATATACCTGTCCCAATCGCTTTGCTCTTTGGCAAATAAGATATTGGGTAAGGTCTGAGCACTTGTGAGGGAGATGAGGGTTTTCATTTTAGGTTTAGGATTTGTTTGATGGATTGTCCAGAAACCAAATCCGATTTCGTGATAATAGAGATACGGTTTAATTTAGCTCTTTTGTAATGACTTTCAAGTTTTGGGTTTACAGTGCCATCTGAATTTTTTATAGAACTCAGGGTGAAGATTGAGGTACGTGTATGTAATCCAAATTCTTTCTGCAAAGAATCTGATTTATACAAAACTTCACCTATAATAGACTTCTCACGACCATCAACATTATTAAAAATAGAAGTTTTACACTCAATCGTATATATACTATTTTGATACACAAATAGCACATCAAACTCATTTTCAACTCCCTTTTTGATTAAATTATATCCGATTCCAATTTTATTTTCTTCTAGTTCTAGTCCACTCTTGACTTTATTTAATACATATTCTTCAAACCAGTCACCAGATAAATAACGACTTTCGTATTTACTTAATTTTTCTTGATTCTTAGGTTGAAAGTTTATTTTAGAAATAAAACCTGATAAGCCTTCTAAATCGCTAATTTTTAAGTTTTTACTTCTAAAACTTCTTAAGCTATCTAATGTTTCTAGTTCACTCTGTGTAATATCATTATTGAAGTAATCAAAAAAATTATTGGTAAAGTCTTCTGATTTAAGTAGTTCTCCTTTATTTCTTATTTCAAAACCATAACTAAATAAATATACCTCAAGGCTGATAAACTCTGTTAAAGTTAGACTTTGTTTCCTCTTGCCAGGAAAGACTTTGATATACTCATTGTTAAAACCAGTAAGATAAAAAATTTCACTTTTTAAATCTTTGAAAAACTCAAAAACAGAAATTGACATTACCTTCGTACCGCCAGTTATATTTACAATATACTCATCATCATCAGAAAGCCCATAAGCCTTTAACTTTTCCTCTATATCTTCAAAAGAATGATGATTGACAATAATAGGCTCTAGTAATTTTTCTTCTGGAATATTAGAAGATTGGATAATCCAATTTCTATTTCCAGCTTCTTCCATTCCAGTAGTGCTGATGAATAAAAACCTATCTATTTGATTATAGAATTCTTTTATGAGTTGTACATTAGGGATTGTCTGATCACTCACTAAACTAATCAAAACTTTTCTGCTCATATTATTTTTATTTTAGGGGTTATCATTCACGTAATCATGTTGCCCAAAGTGTCTTAGATTTAACTCGTTATTTATAATTGTACAGCTTACTCTATCTCCTTGATTGATTCTAAAGTGTCCTATTTCAGTATTTTTACCTGCATAATTGTCGTATTGTAATCCACCTTCTTGTTTTAGTTTAGCTACTCCATCTTTATTTTGTTGTAAAATAGCACTTACCTTAGATAGGGTTTCTTGTAATTCTATTCTTTCCTGTTGA
>JBBRUH010000547.1:0-3378 GCA_038248005.1 Cytophagales bacterium
ACTTAAAAAACTCCCTGACTCTTTGGCTCAACTCAAAAACTTGCAAATGATTCTGCTTCGTGATAATAAAGGACTTGACCCTGAAAGCTCTTTTCGGATTTTTGCTCAACTGCCTTATTTGCGTACATTGAGTTTGGCAGGAGTTGACTTTGAATACATACCTGATGACATTCGTAAATTGGATAGCTTGGTTTTGTTAAGTCTTTCAGGCAATCCTCGGATAGATTTTAACAAGACTTTTTTGAGAATACAAAAATTGAAGAAACTCAAAATATTACAACTATCTGACAATCGACTTAGCACATTATCAAAAGCAATATCTAAACTTAAGCAAATTCAAGTACTACATCTTTACAAAAATAACTTTGAAGAGTTTCCACTTGTAATTACTAAATTAACACAATTAGGTGATTTAGATATTCACTCTAATTACCTAAAAAACCTTCCAAAAGAAATTAAAAGATTACAAAATTTAGAAGGACTTTATCTTAGGGATAACCCGCTATCCGAAGAAGAACTCACTAAAATCCGCCAATGGCTTCCCAATACTGAGATTATTTTAGATTTTTGAGTTTATTCTTTTTTTTGCTTTTCTTCTAAAGGGAATGTATTTTGATACTTCATAAAGTCTGTATTGAACTGATAATAATGTATTTCTGTACCATCAGCTCTTTTTACTTTTTTTGATTCACCAATATTTGGTAAACTGAGATTATGCTTTTTACAGTAATTAAAAAAGGCTTCTGCATCAATATTATATTCTTGCAAAAAACCGATGATAATAGCCCCATAAGCATTTGTTGAAGCAATTAATTTGATGGTATCAAAAACTAAATATTCGGGTTTGCCTTTATAGCGTCCGTCATATAAATCAATTCCCTGCTTTATTGCATCAATTGTAAATGTTCCTATTCCAACAGCTTTTGAACCTATGCTCTTTCTTACAAAGAGAAATATTTTATTATTTTCTCCCAAATATTTTGTAGAAATCTGTATTAAACCCATAATAGCCTCTGCCGATGTCATAAACTCACCTATGTCTTTACTTTGCTTATCAGTCAAGATGATTTCGTTCTGTTTTTTTGATGTGTCTTTTTCTTCTTGGGGAATAACTTTTTTGGTGCTTTTGTTATCTTGTTTAGGCTGGTTTGTGGGTATGCGTATGTAGAGAGCAGGTATTTCCCCAGAAATAAAACCTTCTATCTTACCATCAGGTCGCAGACTTAGATTATTACGCTCAATTATATCATCTACTATCAAACCTATGAGCTGATTAAATTCTTGCTTATTCAATGTGGTAGATATAGAAGCCCAATAACTGGATGCAATACGCCATAAGTCTTCTCCATTTTTAACCAAGTGACTCGTATAGATGCTTTGATTCAGTAACTGATTAACAGATACTGATTGATTTTGTATTTTGGGCAAATCTTGTAGTTTGTTTGTCTTTATTTTTTGCTCCGTATTTTTTTGCTCATTATTTTTCACACTTGGAATATGAAGCCTTACACCAGACTGTAGATTTCTTCCAATGAGTTCTTTTAGTGTTAATTCAGGAAACTCTACTTGATACCGTTTTACGATATTGTAAAGTGTATCTTTCTCTTTTACTTCGTGTAACTCTACTCTGCCTGGAATTTCTATCCTTTGTCCAATCTGGATATTCATAAGTGCTGGATTTGCTTCTAAAAGTGCATCTATACTAATTGCGTGTTTAGAAGCAATACTATATAAAGTATCACCATTTTGAATGATATAATCGGGAGGCAATGAATTAGCTTTTTCCTTTTGAATTGCTGGATTCATCAACTGACTTGTGAAAGGATTGACACTTTCTCCACTCACAAAAGGATTAGATATTTGTTGTGAAGCACTCATAAAGGGGTTATTTCCCATCTTCTCGCTTTGCTTTTTGGGTGAGTTGCTTTTATTATTCTTTGATTTTGAGTATTCTGCCATAGTGGTTTATATCTGTAAGCCTTACATTCCAAAAATAACATTTTAAAGATAATTATCTGAGAAAATGTATATTTTTTCTTGTTATGGTTGAGTACTTGGTATCGGAATGGCTGTAAACGAATACTCAATCCTTTTACTAACTTATTAACAGACATTTATTCAATACCCCGCCAGCTACCATAATATGACAAAAACTATCAATTTAATTTACAATCATCTTAGAATTCCAGATATCAAGCTTCCACAGAACAGGGAATTTAAGATAGCACCTTAACACAGCTAGAGGTGGGTGCATCACCAATTTTTACTAACTTTAATATTTAAACTCAATAAATATTTGTAACATTCATCCATCTTCATTACTGGTAAAGAATATATCTTTTTTTTACCATTCTTAAAATATATTCTAAAACCCTGAGCTCTATAAGATTTTATCATTTTTATAGAATCTATTTGTTTAAAAAAAATAGTTTCACCATCCTTTTTAAGAAAATTTAATCTGTTTTTTATTATTAACTTATCTTCATAAAAAAAGTAAATATTTGCAGAGTCTTTAATAAAAAAAAATAAAACTGTTAGCATAAATATTAAGGCTAGAACATTATCTTTAATCTCTATACTATAACTAAAAAGTGTCATTACAATAATGCTTATTATAATCTTGTATATTATTTGTCCTTTATAAACTTTCATATCTTTATTTTATTTCTAATTTTAAATTTTCACTTGAACCATCTTTTATTCCAAGTGCATCAAAAAGGAGTCCCCACCTATCTATCACTTGTCCACCTTTTGTTACAAGAACCCCAGTAGCACCAGTTGTTCCACTAGTTAACGTAAGATAAAAATTAACTTTTTTTCCTGTTGTATTACCAAATACTAATGTTGCAAGATTTGACGGATCATTTGGGTCATATTCTCCACGTATTTTTTGTGCAATGGTAATTAAACTTGAAATAAGTCCATCAAAAGAGTTTGCTGTATAAATAGCAGTCATGGTATTAGGGAAGAAGTATGTTGCGACTCCTCCAGAAACTGATCCTCCTATATTTATAAAAAGACTATAAGCATCTTGATCTGTAAGCCTATTGTTGTTATATTTTGTAACGTAAATAATATGCTCAATTAATTTATCCTCTCTTTTGTCTCTACGTTCCTTCATACGCTTCAAGTTTTGTAATCTCTCACCTGGCCATAAAAATTGATGACTTTTCAAGTCAATTTTTTTTGGGTCGGTAAACATAACTGAACCATATTGATTTATTCTTATACCGTTTATTTTTACACTTCTTTCTTTTTCCCACCCCCCACCTGAGGCAACATTCGTATGAAATATTTTTGGATTTGCAGTAAACTGATCAAAAAGTCTTTCATTTGGAGTTCCTTCACGAAGACCGTTAGAGACATTGTCTGCTATAT
>JBBRUH010000548.1:0-3373 GCA_038248005.1 Cytophagales bacterium
AGAATAGCTACTTTTTTCCCCTCATCCATTACCCATTTCTGCATTTTAACGAGTTCTTCTTGGAGTGTTTTCAACTCTTTTTCATAAGCTATCTCTTTTAATATTTTTTTAAAAGAGATTTTTTTACTTGAAAGCATCTTTTTGAGTGCTTTTTTTGAGTTGAGTGTTTTGAGGTCTTCAGCAGTAAGTTTCATAATGAATTGTCTGAATGAAGGCAAGTGCAATATAAATCGCTTACCTTCATGATAAATAATTTAATTAGGTTTTTCGGGAAGAATAGTGCCAGGATAGAGTGAATTAGCTTTTGATTTTTTAGCTATTTTCAAACCCAAAGTCGCCTCCCAAGCATTATTATTTACTTGGTCTTGACTTTTTATTCCCAAATCATACCCCAATATCATAAAAAAATTTGATTGATGCAATTCTAATGACATACTAGCAAGTCCTTGTGTCTGATACCAAGCACCTAATCTCATCTCTCCTTGTGCAAATAGATTTCCAAAACTTCTCAAATCATAGTTGAGCCAAGTACCAGCCATAAGTTCAGAAACACCAAGACGATAGATATAACGTAGATTGGGTGTTACTGAAAACTTCTGTGCCTTGCCTATTCTAAATCCCCCCTGAAGAGTGAGATTGGCAGGTAAATTATATTGATTTTGTCTATCAAAAGAAATATTAGGTTGGTTGGCAAGGTTCCAAGCCAACCCTAAAAAATAGTTAGGTGCTTGATTTTCATTGAGTTGAGTCCAGTATGCACTTAAGCCTATCGTAGCATAGCTGACTTGTGGATTATCTAAAGCCTCTTGATTTCCAATGCCTAGATTAAGCTGTCCCGAAGCGATTTGTGAATCAGTAATTAGATTCTCATAAGTCAAACTCTGTTGGAAAAAACCTCCTTGGAGAGCTACACTTAGAAGACTTTTAGATAAATGAAAATGATATTGAAAATTAGCAAATGCACCCGTAGTTTTGAGAAATTGAGCTTGGTTATCTGCAAAAAAAGAAATACCAATACCTCCCCAAGTTTGATTTTGAAGATTATCTTTCTTCAAAAAAGGATAAGCTGCCGAAGCTAGCACCGTTTGAAACTGATTATCAGAAGAAAGGCTTTGATTTCGGTAACTAAGCCAAAATCTCATATCTGAATTAATATTAGTCGAAGCGGCATTGCTTAGAGAAGGTTGAGATTTATATTGTGATAAAATTACATCTTGCCCATTAGCTCTAAACATACTAAAGAGATAAAGGCATAGTGAGAGTAAAAATATATTTTTTGTCATGATTTTGTGTGTTTAAGCCCTAACGCATAAGGTTGATGAGTGATTTGATAGTCTGATTTTCACCATTATTAAATTGCACTTGAAGCCAGATTTGATAAGTACCCGTAGGCTGATTACCGCCATCCCATCCTATTTGAGCAGCTTCTTGCAGGTTTTGGGTCTTATGGATAAGATTGCCTCGTCTGTCATACACTTTAAGGTCAACCTTTGCTAGATTGGTACCTCTTACTAGTAACCTATCATTTTTACCATCATTATTAGGTGTAAAAAGTTGTGGCAATAGTACATTATTCAAGATAATTTCTTCACTAAGAATAGCCTGAATGGTTTTTCGTTCGCTTTCACACATACTATTCAAATCAAATATACTCACCTCAAAGGAAGTACTTTCGGTCAAATCTGAGATACTAAATTGATTATCAAGCTGTGTATTAGAAGTATATAAAGCTTCTTGCTCTCCGAATTCATACCATTTATAGACTTGACTAGTGCCAGCACCTGTTGCCGTAAAAGTAACCGTATTACCTATGGTCACATTGACATCTTCTGCCATAGGCATAGGTGGAAGGTTGCGAATGATTGCTTGAACGAGTTTCCTCTCACTTTGACAAATACCATTTCCTCTTTGAATCAATACTTCATAATTTGTATTATTATTTAAGATAGGAGTAGTGAAAGTATTATCATCTTGATTTTGAGAAGTTTTAAGGATATTTTCTGAGCCAGCTTCTAGCCATATATACACTTCGCCTTCATTTGCCCCAGAAGCATTAAATGTGATTTCTCCTTCTCCACATTGTCTTATATCTTCTGCTAAAGGAATAGAAGGAATAGGACTGATGATTACACCTACCAATTTTCTTTGGCTTTGGCAGAGAGTATTTACATTTTGAATCAATACTTCATAATTTGTATTGCTATTCAAAACAGGGGTAGTAAAAGTATTATCGTCTTGGTTTTGAGAAGTTTTAAGAATATTAAGAGTGCCATCTTCTAGCCATACATACACCTCACCTTCACTTGCACCGGAAGCACTAAAAGTAACAGTTCCTGCTTCGCATCGCCTTCTATTTTGGCTAACGGGTGTGAAGATAAAAGCACAATCAGCAATAGAATTATTGAGCCTAGCTATATAATTCCTCCCTACTCCATTAAAACTAGTAAAATCACCAATTGCTAAAATTTTATTATTTTGTAATGCAAGTGAATTTACAGAAGCAGTCGTATTACTTAAATCAAAATTATTTACTGTCTCAAAACCGCTGCCTATCTCAAAATCAGTATCGAAGCTACCACCAGGATCTAATTTAACTAGTCTATTAGATTCAACTCCCATAAAACTAGTAAAACTTCCACCTATGACCAAATATCCATCTTCTTGCTCAATGAGTGTATTTATATCACCTCCTGAGAAACTGATGTTGTTTGGAAAGCTTGTGTCTAATATTCCATCAGGATTCAATCTTACAAGGCTGCTATTGTGTTGTAAGAGAATTTTACCATCTGCTTGAATGTGTGTAAAACTACTGCTTACATTTTCCAAATCTGTATCGAATCCAGTATCTAATGTCCCATCAGTATTTAATCTTAAAATCTTACTTAATAGTACATTTGTATAATTATAGATAGAAAATACTCGCTTACAGACTAATATTTTCCCATCTTCTTGGATGGCAAGACTAAATATGGGAGTATTGGGATAATATTCTCCTATGGTTTCAAATATATTAGAACCAAAAGTATTATCCAAACTTCCATCTGTATTAAGCCGTATGAGTTTATAGCTTGGACCAAGACCAAAACTACCAATTAACTTTTGTACTGCCAAGAGTTTACCATCAGCTTGTAAAGCCATAGAAGAGTTAAAAGAAAAACCCTCAGGAGGCGTAAAATCTGTATCAGCAGTTCCGTCTGAGTTTAATCTTGCCAAACCCCCTATATTATCACTGGTTTTGAAAAAATCTCCTGCAATGAGTATTTTATCATCAGGTTGCACTATTAGTTGATAGATGCCAAAATAATTTATAAAAAACTGAATATCATCTAGCCAACCTAGATTAAAGTTCTCATCCAGACTTCCATCAGGATTG
>JBBRUH010000549.1:0-3361 GCA_038248005.1 Cytophagales bacterium
AAAGATTTGAAAAATGAAATTATTGCACTTTTTGGCTTCGCTAATAATAACAAAGCTCCACATACCAACAAAGGAACAATACCACCTTCTGTTTGTACCATTTCAGCGTTTTGCATTTGAGTAACGCCATACTCATTCAAATCTAATACATTTTGCATTGTTGTAATTGTTTAAGTGAATAATTAATCTTACAATACAAAAATAGGATAGTAATACTGTCTAAGCTAGTCAGTTTTTACCTAATTTAGGCGTTTTATGCCTAATTTAGGCTTTGATTTTTTGCTTGGTTAGATTGTAGTATTTCTGATTATTTTCTAAATTACTACTTTTTAGATGGATAATTTTATTTTTTAAAAATTCTTGCTTAAAGTCTGTTGATTATTGACTATCTTGTCTTGATAAAGACGAGTCGTATTTGCTCTTTTATCAATGAAGAAGGAAACATAGTTTTTCATTTTTTTTGAATCCCGATTTGTATCTTTGTGATAAATAAAAACCCAATAGGTGAGTTTTTAAAATGACTATTTTTTAGACTATTAAATAACCGTTATGAAAAAAATACTCTTTGTGTTTCTATTTTCTTGCCTAATTCTTAGCTCCTATGCTCAGGGGAATATTACTGCTTTTGAGGTAAAGAATTTTATAGGTGAAATATGCACCATTACAGGTAAAATTGATAACCTCAAAATCATTGAAAATGACAAAGGGGGAGTGATTTTTATTCATTTTGAAAAACCATACCCTAATAATCCTTGCAAATTGGTAATATTTGGGAAGAATCGCTCTAAATTCCCAAGCAATTTGGAAGAATACTATGAGCAAAAAACAGTCAAAATAACAGGTAAAATTACCGAAGATAAATATGGTAATCCGCAAATAATCGTAAATGAACCTAGTGAAATCACCTTAATAGAATAATATCTACTCATCACTTCAAAAATGAAATATTTTAATTTATTTGCCATTGTATTTAGCTCATTGTATGTATTGACTCAGTGCGGTCAGTTAGGTGGTAATCAGTCTTTGAGTGCAGAACAGCGTGATTCGGTACTGAATGTAGGGTTAGAAAAATTCATAGAGTCAAAAGAAAATATACTTCAAAATACCGAAGACAAGCTTAATGAAATCTTGGCAATCCTAGATACTCTTAAACCTAAACCATTATCAGAAGAAGAAAAAATCCCCTTAAAGTTTCCTGTCTGTGGCGGCTACTCTGATAGCTGTAGGTTTGATTCACCTCACTTGGCTTTGATACTTACTAATTTGATGCTTATTAAAGAAGGTGAAAATCTCATTCAGCAAAAAAATAAATGGTATTCTCTAACTCCTCATGAAGTACAAGGTGTATTGATAAACTTTTGGGAAGTACGCAAGCAAAGCTACAAACCTATTAATCATCAGTTTAAAGATACACCTTTTCAATCAGTCTTAAATAAAATGACTACTAACTTCTATGATTTACAAATGCTTTTTAAGGCAAAATGGCTGTTAGTCTTAGAAATCAAAAATCATCAAGCTCCTGTGAGCGAATATGGAGGTGGAAGCTTAGAAGGAAATTGGCATGTATTTGATTTTGAAGAAAGAAAATATATGGGGAGTATGCCACTAAAAGCACAAAATACGCCTAACTTTCGCCCTCCGACTACTACTACCAAAGAGGTAGAAAAGATAGATGAAAAACAACGCTATGATGGCAAAAGATTTACCACTGACCGAACAAAGGTGAAAACCCAAGAAAAAACCTATACCACGCAAGAACAGCAGTATTATTACGCTCAAAAAAATCTACTAGATAATTTTCAACAGATTATGAGAAAAACACTCAATGAGCATTTTTCTGATGAAAAGGGCGGGGAAATTCACTATTTTTAATCTTAAAGCCCACTCAATTTCACTTAAGTTTCAAGAGTTTCTTTAACTTATCTTGATACTTAAAGTTAAGAAAAATGCTTTCTTGCTGGGCTTCTCTCAGAAAACGTCTATTGAGTTCAATGGCTGTTTTAAGTGATTCATAGAGTAAATCAAACTCTGACGTGAGTGCAAAAGCAATGGCTTTTTGATACCAAGCCGAGCCAGTATCAGGGTTAAATTTCAGGCTTTTTCCTAAACTAAGATGTGCCTCTTCAAATCTCTCCAAGCTAATCAAAGCTTGTCCTTGATATAGATACAAGACATCAAGCCAGTTAGAGCCATTTTGTCTGCTTTGTTGAATGGTATAAATTCCTTTTTGTGTGGCTTTGAGAGCTGATTCATAGTTATTTTCTTCCATCAAGCTAAGGGCTAAATTCGCCCAAATCTGAGGGTCTTGGTCATAGATACTCAGGGCTTTTTCAAAACAATGAATAGACTCTTTGTAACAACTTGTCTTTTGAAAAATAATTCCTTTTCCGTGCAAGGCATTGACAGAGAGAGGATTAAGTTTGAGAGATTTGTCTATACTTTGGAGAGCGTCATGGTAGTTGCGTTCATCCAGATAACTGACCGCTTGCATGTAAAATTTCTCAGCAAAGATATTTGGAAAGAGACCTTGAAGTTGTTTTAGGGTATATCTACTAAGTGGAGTACGGCTAAAATAAAGGCTATTTAGATTGGTCAGATTAGAGATTTCATCAGGTAAATGCGTAAAATGGTTTCCACTGATATTGAGTGTATTGAGTTGAGTAAAATTGCCTATTTCTTTGGGTAAGGTTTTCAGCTCTTTATTTTCTAATGAAAGCCAATCTCCGTGTGCCAAGATAGACAAAACCTCTTGGGCAGGAAGTACTTGTTCTTCTAAGGCATATTTTACGCCTAGCCTTTGGTGTCTTACTGAGAGTAAGGTGATTTCATTTATATTTATGAAAGAGAATTGATTGATTTTTTGTAAAAAAGTATAGGCTTCTATTTCATTTTTGGGCAAGAATTGTTCTTCTGTGAGTAGCCAGTTAAGGATTTCCTCAGAAAATTTAGTGTTTACAAAGCTACGAGCTTGATTTTTTATTTTTAAATTGGTGTGAAAAAGAGCCAAACCTAGGCAAAAACTAGTCAATGAACTCCAATCAGATAAACCTGATAAAAGTTGAAAGGCAATTTCTATATTTTTACTATCTTCACTCTCAAGAAGTCTTTTAATTTTTATGATGAAAATTTGTTCTTGGGCTTTATTTGCTCCATCAGATTTTGATTTATAAGATGATGAGATATTTGATAGAATGCTCATAATTTTCTTTTTGTTTTATCAATGGAATTTTATTATGATTTACGGCTTTTTAGATACTGAGTTAATCTTAGATAAATTCCTTATTTTTTATAAACGAAAGTTTGAATATAAGTATTTTTTTCTTACATTTAAAATCTAAGTAAAGTTACAAAAATAAAATAA
>JBBRUH010000550.1:0-3347 GCA_038248005.1 Cytophagales bacterium
AATTAAGTATTTTAGACTTAAAAGTGTACCACAACCATCAATTTCACACAAAATCAATAATTAATTGGTTTAGAAATAACCCTGAACCTAATTTTAATACATTAAATGAAGACCAATTTATGCCTCACGACCTTATTAACGCAGCTTAAATGTCATTCATATTGTAATATCATTCTATAAATAAATAGAAGTTTTAGAATACTTTATTTTTAATACTTTACCAAACCCTAAAATAGACCTAAAATGAGCGAAGAAACCCAAAACTACATTACTTATCTTCAAGAAGATGCCATTGAAAAGATTAACTCCTTAGACGGAGATGCCAAGCCTAATTTTGGAATTATGACAGCCCAACACATGATAGAGCATCTAGTGAAGACTATTAAATTCTCTATCAAAAACTACGGAGAAGCACCTTCTGAACCCACAGAGAAACACTTAGGATTCAAAAAATTCATATTCAGTGACATGTCTTTCGGTGAAACTAAGCCCGAAAAAGCAAAACTAGAAGAGCTTAAATACGCTACACTAGTAGAGGCGAAAGAAGGCTTTGCTGAAGCAATTGATAGATTTTTTGATTTCTTTGATAAAAACCCTGATGCACAGCCTTACAATGATTTCTTCGGAGCTTTGAGCAAAGCTGAGTTAGAGCGTTTTCATTACAAACATTTTAAGCATCACTTTAAGCAATTTAATCTGGAGTAGTCAAAAGATAATTTTATCTTTCTTTAAAAATCCTTGATATTTATATCAAGGATTTTTTATTTGTCTGATTTTAATTATATTTACTCCCAATAATATTCAAACATAGCTTTTCTACAAGGGTTATAGTTTTGAAAACAAACTTAATGAATGAATTAAAGATGAATCAAGATAATCAAACCACCATTATCCGTAATGGGACTTTTTTTGATGGCACAGGTGCTAAAGGCCGTATTGCTGATGTACTTATCAAAGATGGCAAAGTAGCTGAGGTAGGTCAAATCCCTCACATAGAAGATGCTCGTGAGATAGACGCAAAAGGAAACTGGGTAATGCCAGGATTCTTAGACATACATACGCACTATGATGCAGAAGTAGAGGTGATGCCAGGGCTGGAAGAATCAGTCAGACACGGAACGACTACGGTTGTGTTTGGAAATTGCTCTCTCTCAAGTGCCATTGGCTCAGAACACGAAATGCTAGAACTCTTTAGCCGTGTTGAGAATATGCCCATTGATATTTTGCGTACTTGGCTTAAAGATAAAGTTACTTGGAAAACCGCAGGAGAATATTATGAGCATCTTGATACACTCCACTTAGGCCCTAATGTTGCAAGTTTTATAGGGCATTCTAATGTCAGAATCGCTGCAATGGGTTTTGAGCGTAGCCTTACTGTCAGAAAAGCCAATGAACAAGAACTCAAGAAAATGGATAAAATCGTAACTGAAGCTATGGAGGCAGGTTACCTAGGTTTATCTATTGACATGCTTCCTTTTCATCGTATTTTGGGTGAATACAAATCTGAGTTCAAAGGAATCTCTGTTCCTTCACAGCAAGCAAGTGTCAAAGAATATCGTCGCTTGGCAAACATAGTGCGTCGCTTTAACCGAGTATTGCAAGCTACACCGAATGCAGTGGACAAAAAATCTGTCTTACATCTTCTGAGAATGAGCTCAGGAATCTTTCAAAAACCATTAAAAACAACTATTGTAGCTGCTTTGGATGTCAAGTCAGACAGAAAAATTCATTTACTTGCTACTACCCTTGCCGACGTTGCGAACAATGTGCTAGGAGCAAACGTAAGGTGGCAAGCACTCGCAGAGCCTTTCTTAAACTATGCTGATGGACCTATTACCCCTCTTTTTGAAGAATTTCCTTCTGCCGTAAAAGCCATAGGAGCTACACACGAAGAACGCAAGCAGTTATTTGCAGATGCTACCTTCCGAAAATGGTTTAAAAAAGACTGGAACCACGGCGGTGCTTCCGTATTTCCTCGCCGCTTAGATGATATGTGGGTAGAGAAATCACCTATTCCAAGCCATATCGGAAAATCTTTTGCCCAAATCGCACAAGAAGAAGGCAAAGATGCCCTAGAGTTGTTTATGGATTTAATAGCAGAATATGATACTGGTATTCGTTGGTACAGTGCAGTAGCCAATCATCGTCCTAAACAAAGACTAAGACTTTTGGCACACCGCACTACTATTCCTGGTTTCAATGACTCAGGAGCACACAATGTCAATATGGCATTTCAAGATGGCTCACTGCAAGTGCTTCGCCAAGCCCAAGAAAACCCCGATGTATTACCCATCGAGAAGGCAATCTATCGCCTCACTAAGATGGCGGCTGATTGGATTGGTTTCGACGCAGGGTCTTTGCTCAAAGGCGACCGTGCCGATGTGGTCATCGTAGATCCCGAAAAACTTAAAACCAACTTAGGAAGCCCCATAGAAGATTATGACGAAAGGCTAGGAGGTGTCATGCGTCTAGTCAAACGAACTGATGGGATAGTGCGTCATGTTTTTATAAATGGAGAAGAAGTCTTCAATGAAAATGGATTTCATGCAGAATTAGGCAAAAGAAAATTTGGGAGATTATTGCGTTCTAAACATTAAAAAAAGGATTATTTAAGCATTGATAGAATAAATTTTGCCTAAAAAATATACTCATAAAGTAAGGTTTTTAGATATTTCCATACAAATGAGTAAATAAATAAACCTTTCTTATTTTATAAAGTGCATAAGATAGAGTAGGCGAGAGTATTCAAAAATAGAATACTTTCGTCTTCTTATACAAAACACTTTTTTTTGGCGTTTACTAGAATTGATTAATTTTTGCAACCCACCACAACCAAGCTATTAACACTTTCAAGCTATTTTATCATTTTTTATCTCTCAAAAAAAAGCACATAATTTTTCTAAGTAGATTTTCATTCTTATATTTGTTGAAAAACGATGTACTATTTATATTGTTTTTCAACTAGTAATATCCTTAATCTGATTTATTATAAAGATTCTGCTTTATAATAGTATGATTTATATAAGTAAGTAAATTTTATTTTTGCTAATACTAATTGGAAGCGATTTGGTTTTCTATTTCTGTAATAAAGTAAATCAAATACAAATCTAAATGTTAGAAGTTCTAAATTTAAATTCGTTACTTTGTGTTAGAAACATTCGAGAAATATATTATTTTAAAATTATTTTTTACCAATTGCATTATTCTAAATCTTAAATTCTATGCAAAAGACACGATTTATACTCTTGGGCTTGCTATTATTGCTATGCCCCTACCTACCCATTCAAGCTGCTGTATATGATATTCCAGATGGTGATGTAGCAGGTTTGATTGCTGCTATGGAGGCT
>JBBRUH010000551.1:0-3335 GCA_038248005.1 Cytophagales bacterium
ACTGAAGCCACAAAACCTTTTTTTCCTTTATTTTTTCCCTTTTTAGAAAGACTTGAGGTGCGAGCATCATAAGCACGATAAGAGTATCCTCTGCTATCTGTTTCGTAGTGATAGGTGTTAGTGACAGTTCTCCAATAAAAAATATTAAACATTAACTCACCCAAAACTCTAAATGCTCCACCTATTCCATCTCCTACATCTATGGAATCACCATCACCATCCCTTGCAAGAGAGGCGATGATGATTCCAATGATGATAATCAAGAAAAGAGAAAAATAAACGACTAAGGTAATGCTAATCCAGACTTTAAAGACTGCTACAAATACTTTCCAGAGTTGTTTTCTAGTACCTTGCCACCATTCTGCCCAAGTTCGTTCGCTACGTCTTGCGAGTCTATCCCCAAAATCATAAATCAAATCTCCGTTATTTGTAATCTGCAAACGGCATTTGTATTTGGCAATCAAGGCATCCATTACATCCTTGGCATCTCTTAGACTAAGCCCACTTACACTGGACGCATCTGCAATGGTGACAACACCTTTGCCATTTTGAAGAAAATTTTCTATTTTTTCGGAAGCTGGTCTTAGAGTAGGTGAAAGCGATTTTTCCATGGTTTATGAATAGTCTAGGTATTTTTATTAAGTGTAAACGTGTATTCTTTTTAAAAGTGAAATATACGGATTTATTGGTAAAATAGGCAAATTATCCTCTAAAAAAATATAAAGAGTATTTTTATAAGTAAAAAAAATAGCGTGAGCCTTGTTTTCTTCTTTTACAAGAAAGCACCAAACATCGTGTCATTTTGGCTAAATCTCGCATTTTAGGCATTAGATTTATTAAATCCCTTCATTTTAGGCTAAATTTGCTTCTTTCAATAATCAATTAAACTATTTTTTTATGAAAGCATATATTTTTCCAGGGCAAGGCTCACAAGCAGTAGGGATGGGTAAAGAGTTATATGAATCTTCTACACAAGCTAAAGCACTCTTTGAACAAGCCAATGAGATTTTAGGTTTCAGAATCACAGATTTGATGTTTGCTGGCACGGATGAAGACCTTAAGCAAACCAATGTAACACAACCTGCTATATTTTTACATTCAGTGATTTTGGCACTTACCACAGAGGGTTTTGCCCCTGATATGGTAGCAGGTCATTCTTTGGGAGAATTTTCAGCTTTGGTAGCCAATAAGACACTTACTTTTGTAGATGCCCTTAAGCTAGTTTCCAAAAGAGCCGAAGCTATGCAAAAAGCCTGTGTAGCCAATCCCTCTACGATGGCTGCCGTCTTAGGGCTAGAAGATGCAATCGTAGAAAAAATTACCAATGAAATCAGTGAGATAGTAGTGGCAGCTAATTATAATTGCCCAGGTCAGTTAGTGATTTCGGGTAGCAATGAAGGCATCAAAATAGCTATGGAAAAACTCACAGAAGCAGGTGCAAAGCGAGTAATCCAACTTCCTGTAGGAGGAGCTTTTCATTCACCTTTAATGGAATCTGCACAGATAGAACTTTCAGAAGCCATTGCTCAGACTCCTTTTCACGAGCCAATTGCACCTATCTATCAAAATGTAAACGCAAAACCTTCAAGAGATGTGAGTATTATCAAACAAAATCTAGTAGCTCAACTTACAGGCCCTGTTCGTTGGACACAGACTGTAGAAAACATGATTGCTGATGGAGCTACAGAGTTTATAGAAGTAGGTCAAGGTAAAGTATTGCAGGGACTTGTCAAAAAAGTGGATAGAAAAATGGAAGTGTCTTCGCTTGCTTAGTCAATGAGTAATTAGTTCATTAAGTGATTAGATTATTGAGTTATTAATTTCTTAATAACTCAATTTCTTATTTAGTCATGTTACTTATAGTTTTTTTACATTCAGGTTGTCTTTACAATTTTTTAAAAGTTCTTGATTTGTTTTTTTAAGAATAGGATGTAAATAAGCAGAGGCAATCTCAACCAGAGGTACAAGTGTAAAGCGTCTATTGGCGATTTCAGGATGAGGAATCTTAAGTTCTGGGTGATTAATTATCAATTGGTCAAAATATAAAATATCTAAATCAATCTTGCGAGCATCCCATTTTTGAAGTCTTTCACGTCCTAGTTTTTCTTCTATCTGGAGGAGTGTCATCAGTAAATCTTGTGGATCAAGAGAAGTTTCTACTTTGATAACTTGATTATAAAAATTAGGTTGCTCAGTGAGTCCCCAAGGAAGAGTCTCATAAACAGAAGATTTCTGTGCAATATCACCCACAAAAAGTTCTACCAAGTTGCAAGCTTCTGAAAGTTGTTGTGCTCGATTACCTAGATTACTGCCAAGCAATAAATAACAATGGTGCATTTTTGTTTTTTTTTATAAAAATAAAGAAACAATACCATATTTTTACTGGATATTGAATTACATTTCATTTTTTTTGTATTATTATGATTTTTAATACAATTTTAAGTTTAGTTTGCTATTGTTAGAGCAATTTTGATAAATAATAATGATTTTATCTAAAAAGATAAAAGGCAAAGTAATAGACTCAAAAATCAATTTTTAAATCCCATAAATCAATATAATCCATGATTCGCAACGACTGGTCTCTCGAAGAAATCACCAACCTCTATCATCAACCCATCTTAAATTTAGTGTATCAAGCTGCCACTATACATCGGCAATACCATGACCCTAATGAAGTCCAAGTTTGTACCTTACTTTCTATTAAGACAGGCGGCTGTCCTGAGGACTGTGCTTATTGCTCACAATCTATCCGTTATCAGACAGGAGTGGATGTACATAAATTACTACCCGTAGCAGAGGTGCTAGAAAAAGCCCAAAATGCAAAAGACAGTGGAAGTACTCGCTTTTGTATGGGAGCCGCTTGGCGTGAAGTACGTGATAACCGTGATTTTGATAAAGTACTAGAGATGGTAAAAGGTGTTAATCAGATAGGACTAGAAGTATGCTGTACTTTAGGAATGCTTACAGAAAGCCAAGCCGAAAAGCTCAAAGAAGCAGGTCTGTATGCCTATAATCATAACTTAGATACTGGAGAAGAGTACTATGATAAAGTAATCACAACCAGAACTTACAAAGACCGCTTAGATACCATTGCCAAGGCTCGCAAATCAGGTATTTCGGTTTGCTCAGGAGGAATTATCGGATTAGGTGAGACTCACCAAGACCGAATCAGCATGTTATGTACACTTTCTACATTGCCTGAGCACCCCGAGTCTGTGCCAGTTAATGCTTTGGTAGCTATAGAAGGCACACCACTTTCTGAGCAGGCCAGAGTATCAGTTTGGGATATGCTTCGCATGATAGCCACTGCACGCATCACTATGCCAGAGTCTATA
>JBBRUH010000552.1:0-3321 GCA_038248005.1 Cytophagales bacterium
CAGTATCAATAAAACTTTGACTTTGTCTAAAGACAGGGTTACCACTTCCATCTATAGCTTCAAAAAAAACAGAATTGGCAGTAAGTAAGGAAGGATTTTGAGCAGTATAAAGCCCCCAAGTAGGCACATTAGCACCATAGCTAGAATAAAAAGCAGCACTTGGGGTTGCTGGTTTTTTGCTTTGAAAGACTGCAAAAGTAGTATGGAGTATATTATTATTTAGTGCAGGAATTGCCCCAGTTCCTAAAAAATCATTTATTCCATCAAAACGAATTACTGACTGACCATTAAGTACATTATTGATGAGTATAGGGCTATTAGCTGTTGTTGCTTGAGTTGCGTTTCTGCCATTCCCTGATAAGTCTGTCCATTGAGTTACATTGCCTGCATTGACAGTTACACCTGAGTTGGCATCTAACCAGATAGCAAGGTTTGTGTTATCGATTCCTGCTGGGAAATAAGTTTGGGCAGATGCTAATTCTGAAAGGAGAATAATGGAGATGCTGATTAAAATTATTTTTCGTAGAATTGGTATCATTTTAGCAGCTATTTAGGGTCTTTTAAATTAAATTTGTACTCTACAAAAGAACGAATAATTATTGAATATTCTTTCTTATCATAAACTAGGTTTCTTGAAAAAAGTTAGTTTTAGTGATTTCTCTGCTCCTAATTCTACTTTAAATCTAGCCAAACCTTCATTTAATTTCCCTTGATTTGTGGCAATGCCAAGGTCAAGTAGCTGATAGCCTTGTGTTTGTGCAAATCTATAAATACCTTCATTAAGCATGACAGTAGGACTTTGTGCTAGATAAGCATCACTATCAGCTGGGTAAAAGTGATATAAAATTTGACTATTAATTCGAATTACTACTCCCATAGAAGCTATCTCCTTAGAAGAGCTTTGAACTTGAAAAAAAATAAAATCATCTGGAAATTTTTGCACCAATCTAATAAAATCAATCTGTTGAAGGCTCATAGGATGTCCACGTCTTAGTCTGGCTTGGTATATAAACTCATGTATTTGGATCAAATTTGGGTTTTCCATTTTTTGAAATGAAAAGCCTTGATTTTGACATTTTTTTAGAATTCTCTTTTTGGAGGGGTGTATTTTTTGGTCAAAAGCTTGTTCATTGATAAGGAGATGATAGTTTAAGTCAGTCGTCTGAATCGTATAGCCTACCTGCAACAATGTATATTCTATCAAGGCACTTACGTCTGTATCATATATTTCGGGATACATTTTAAAAGTTATTTCTTCTATTCCCTGCTTTTCAAGATACATCCCAACAGTTTTTATAAAGTTGATTAACTCCAAAGGAGGAATATCAGAGGCACACATGATTCCACCAAATGTCGCACGGAAGGGACTTATAGCAACCTTATTTTCTAAAAAAAGACTCACTTTTGCAATAATTCTATTTTTCTTTTTATGAATTAAATAAAACCTCCAAGGAGGTTTCGTGTCTTGTTGAAATAGATGAGCATCCGTATTAAATAAATACTCTTCAAAAGCCATTTCCTCTGCTGGTGATTGAAGTGATGAGTAGAGATATATATCACAAGACTGAGTAGAATTTAGTAGAATCATTATTTTTTGAAAATATGAACTTACTTTATTTAAGAAATCGTAGAGCCTCTCAAGACCAATTGGGTAGGAAATGCCTGCGTGCGAGGCACAAAAGTCTGCTCTTTTTCTGTAAGTTTACATTGTTCTAAGTATAAATGCATGGCCGCTTCACCCATCTCAAACCCTAGCTGTTTGATACTGCTAAGAGTTGGTTCGGTGATTTCACTCATAGGGTCATCTCCAAAACCTATAATAGAAACCTCTTTGGGGACATCTATACCTGCCTTCCGCAAAGCCTGTAAAGCACCTATGGCAGTATCATCATTGACAGTGAAGATACCATCAAACTTTTGATTTTCCTTGAGAAGTTTTTGAGTAGCCTCAAAGCCAGCCAATCTGTTATCTGCTTGCAAGACCAACTCGGGCAAAAGAGGAATCTGAAAATGCTGATGTGCTTCTTGGTATCCACGATAGCGTTCGTGGGTAATCCTTAAATTTTCTGGCCCCGAAAAATGTACAATACGCCTGCGTCCAGAGCGAATAAGATGCTCTACTGCCGCAAATGCTCCTTCAAAATCTTCAATAATGACCCTGTGAGTAGGTAACTCTTCACAGACACGGTCAAAGAAAATAAGTGGTATTCCACGCTTTTCTACCATTCTAAAATGCTCAATATTTTCAGTATAGCGAGACATAGACACAAAAATACCATCTACGCGGCTTGAAAGCAAGGCACGTATATTTTCAGCCTCTCTTTTTTCATCTTCATTAGACTGAGTGATAATGAGGTTATAATTATGCTCATGAGCAACAGATTCTAACCCACTAATGACTGTAGAAAAAAAATGATGCACTAAGCGAGGAATCACTATTCCTAAGGTAAAAGTTTTGCTTTGCCTTAGGCTTTGTGCAATAAAGTTAGGCTGATAATCTAATTTTTTGGCAAGTTCATTGACCTGTCTTTTGGTTTCTTGACTAATATCAGGGTGGTCTTTGAGAGCACGAGATACCGTAGAAGGAGAAATATTGAGTTCCTTAGCAATATCTTTGATGGTAATCTGTCCGCTTTTCATTATTATAAATTTTAGGTAATTTATTTAGTTTTCTACTTATTTCATTTCCAAAAATAACTCAATCTATTTCTAATCAGTTTCTTTCCTCAAAAAAATGTGAGATTTTATCTTTTCCATCCAAAAATGAGAAAATAAGCAAATTAGAATATGCAAAATAACAAATAATTGTACTTAAGCAAGATAAACTGTCAGTTACTTGCACGAAAGTTATATTCTAAAAAGAAATGTTTTCAATATAAGCAAAATTAGTGAAAAAATTTGCAATCGTTTGCGATTACGTTTCCATAAAAAAAAGTTCATTTTTTTATATAAAATAAGATTTTTTAATGAAAAAATTTACTATTATTGGTATGAAGTCAAATTTTTAAGGGTAAACTATAAAACTTATAGAAAGTACTTTTTTAAGAAAAAAACTTCAAAAGTATTAATATCCAAAAATTAAACAATTAAAATAATTCAATGATGAAGCAACCTTACACTCGTCAAAATTACCTAGAAGCACAAAACTTAACAGGTTCTGTCAGACAAGGTAAGTATGTTGGCCTGGCTAAGAACTACACCAAAAGTGTTTTAAGCCTAGTTTTCATACTATGTTTTATGTTTTGTACCAATGCCTATGCACAAGAAGTGAACCTTACAGGTACACTTGTAGATGCCAAAGGGCTAGGTGTCCCTGGTGCA
>JBBRUH010000553.1:0-3300 GCA_038248005.1 Cytophagales bacterium
AAAGTGCGATTATGACTTTCATATAAATCTCAAATACATATGGCGATAAACCATAATCTTGCCCATAAGATATTTTTTCCCATAAATCAAAGGCATCAGTAATATCTTTGTCTGTTGCCAAAATACCCGTATTTACTAAGTGTAATTCTTTTAGATTGCGAAATCTACTTGGATTGACATCTTCTGATAACTCTGTAAAAGAATTACCTGATAGATAGAGGTACTCTAAGTTCTTTATTTGGTTAAAGTTTACGGGCAAAAATCGGAGGCGGTTATTGCGTAAATCCAAAAATCTGATAGCACTTAAGCTCCCCACTTCTTCTGTTAATTCCTCTAATTGATTATTGGTAAGAATTAAGACGGCAAGTTTTTGGAGTTTGCTAAAGTTGTAATGAAAATCTGAAATTTGATTAAATCCTGCATCCAACTCACGCAAAGAAGAAATCCCATAGACTTCTTTGGGCAAAAATGTAAACTGATTATGGTGTAGCGTAAGAAACTCAAGATTCTTTAATTTTTCTATTTCTTTGGGTAATACTTTGAGGTGATTTCCAGAAAGGTCAAGCCATAGCAAGTTCTTAAACTGTGAAATCTCAGGTGATAACACGTCCATTTTTTGTTTAGAAAGGTCTAATACTTCTACTTGTTCAGGATTTTTGATAGCTTCTTCCCAAGTGGTAAAGACTTTTTTTTGTTTCAACTCAGTTTTTCTAACTTGGTGAATATCTATGTTTTGGGCTTGAAGCGAAAACAGCACACTAGAGAGCCATATTCCAATAAATAGAGAAAGGTACTTACTCATTACTTTAATTTTTTGATAGGGTTTAGATATTTATAACAATTATTATTTAACTGACAATCAAGTTTTTAGAAAAAAAATAATAGTTTTTTTGAGATTATTGCTCTCTTCACTTAAAGTTTAGCATAAAATCCAAAGCAATTTACGAATTTTGCTTTTGGTTTGGAAAAATCTTCTTTACACAGTAGTATGGTTTTATAACCTATGTAAGTATTTCTGAGTGATTTATATGAGTTATAATTCATTTACGATTTACTTTGTTTGCTTGTTTTGAAGAGCGATTATTTTGTGTCGGTTTTAGTTTTTGAATAAAAAATAAAAATGAATTATTTACAAGGTTTATTGGGTTTAAGTGTTTTTGTAGGGATTGCCTATTTATTTTCAAATAATCGGAAAGCAATCAACTGGCGGTTGGTATTAGTAGGAATGACTTTACAAATTTGCTTAGGCATTTTGATTATTCAAGTTCCTCAAGTAGCTACCCTTTTCAGATATATTAGCGAGGCTTTTGTTACCTTTTTAGATTTTTCTCAGGCAGGAGCAGAGTTTTTATTTGGAGATTTGGCTCGTAATAGTTCTGCCTTTCCAGATGCCAAACATAAATTAGGTTTGATTGTAGCCTTTCAAGTATTACCTACTATTATTTTCTTTGCCACAGTTACGTCTGGGCTTTATTATCTTGGTATTTTGCAAAAAGTCGTCTATAGCATTGCTTGGGTAATGGCACGCACAATGGGACTTTCTGGGCCAGAGAGTCTTTCAGCAGCAGGTAATATCTTTTTGGGACAGACAGAAGCACCTCTTTTGGTAAAGCCTTTTATTGCCAATATGACCTACTCAGAGTTGATGTGTCTTATGACAGGTGGAATGGCAACCATTGCAGGAGGTGTATTGGCTGCTTACGTATCTTTTTTAGGAGGAGATGACCCTGCCACACGAGCCATAGTTGCTGCCCAGCTTCTTACAGCTTCCATTATGAATGCCCCTGCGGCCATCGTCATGGCCAAAATTTTGGTACCACAGACTGAACCCGAAAAAATATTACACACTCTTGAAGTATCACAAGAAAGCTTAGGCGTAAACCTCATAGATGCACTCTCAAGAGGGGCTTCTGATGGGTTAAAACTTGCAATGAATGTGGGAGGAATGCTATTGGCTTTTATCGCCCTGATTGCGATGATTAATTATGGTCTTGGAGGAATCGGAAGTCTTATTGGTGTTAATTCTCTTATTCAGAGTAGTACTGATGGAGCTTTTCAAGCACTTTCATTAGAATATATCTTAGGTCAGATAGGTCGTCCACTTGCTTTTGCAATGGGTGTAGAGTGGGATCAAACCTTGTTTATGGGTAGTCTTTTAGGGAAAAAAACAGCCATCAATGAATTCGTAGCCTACTCAGATTTAGCCACTTTTGAAGCAGCAGGTTTGTTAACAGAGAAAACTGTTCTGATTGCTACTTATGCACTCTGTGGGTTTTCTAATTTTAGCTCTATAGCCATTCAGATAGGAGGCATAGGAGGCATCGCCCCTGAGCAGCAGTCTAATTTGTCACGCTTAGGATTACAGGCTTTATTAGCAGCCAGTTTGGCTTGTATGATGACAGGCACGATTGCAGGAGCCGTGAGCTGATGATAAAAATCTATTGAGCAAGAGATTAATTATTTTTTTAAAACACTGGTAAGTAAAACACTCATTATCAGATAATTCCACATTCTCATAATTAGATAATTTTACCTCCGTGGCTCGTGTTTTCACGAGCCACAGATGGTATAGAAAAGCAAAATTTTATTTTTTATTTTTTAATATAATACTATAAGTTATTGATAATCAGATAGTTAAATATAATTCTTTTTATTCACTCAAACTATTACCGAAATGTAAGTTAGGGAGTAAGCAAAAAATAATATATTGAAATTAGGTGAAAGTTTTGTATTCGTTTATTTTTTGCTAAAATAAAATCACAAAATTGATATGTTACGTATTCAATTCATCCTAACTATCTGACACCTTAAAGGTGTCTTGATAGTTTATGCTATGATTTTTCTCATTTTATTCTTCACTTACCTACTCGACTTTTAGGAATGTTAGTGTCCTACAGTGAAATACCTTATGAGGAGTTTAAAGGATACTAGACTTTCCAAGTCTGACAGACTTGGAAAGTCTAAAATATTTAGAAGTTATGTTTCATCAAACTTCAAGCATCTCCACTAAACGATTGAACGAGGTAAATACTGGTGTAATCGTCTTCGCTTATACTTCTTCAAATAAAACCTCTATCATATTTATTAGACAAACGAACTTATCTTTTAACTAAAAATCCCTGTATCCTTACCATCTAAGCTTACTTGATTTTTGGCTTCCCAGTAATCTTTGATGCCCTCATCACCCTTCTTTTCAGCCCACTGATTGAGTTCCTCTCTCTCATCTTGATACTCATACAAAGGAACCGCCATACCACAGGAATGCTGTACCATATCCACTTTTACATCAAAAATCTGCCT
>JBBRUH010000554.1:0-3287 GCA_038248005.1 Cytophagales bacterium
GGGTTCAGAATCTGAAAGCCTTGATAATCAAGCTCAAATTCTATCTGTTGTTTTTGATTTCGTTCTTCTAATACATTAGAAAAAAAAACTTTGGGGCTAATTGCTACTAAGTTTTCATAGACAATTAACCGATAGGTCAGGATTAAATCATCTTCATCACTATCTCTGTATATTTTCAGTAAATAATTGCCACTGATTTTTAGCTTTGGGAGTTGCCACTGATAGCGGATGTATGGTACTCTGGTATTAAAAGAAGGTTCGTAATCTCGCAGATAAAATTCATTGAAATCATTAAGGTACTCTATGACGTTTAGAGTAGAAGCCTTCCAGTTTTGGTCACAGTGTATGATTTTGGCTCTGAAATCTTCTCCTTCACTTTGAATGGCATCAAAGCTAAGAAATACGGGTTTAGACTGTTGCAAAGAAACTAGCCCTTGTTCTGCCTGACCTGTACCTTGTGTGTTAAGTTGGATGGTTCGGATGTGAGGTTCATAGACGTGGTTCTCAAAAAGGAGTATTTTTTTATTTTCGGCTACATTATTGGTAGGATAGTTAGTGGCAGGAATGGGCAAACAAGCTGTCATCATCATAGAGCCTGCAACGCCTAATATCCATAAAAAGCGTAAAAGATATTGGGTTTTTTTTATTTTTTGAATGTTGTTCATGCTTTTATAAAATAATTTTTCAAATGTTTTGTCTAAAACATTTTGCAATTTAGAGGAAAATTTATTTTTGTGAACTAAATAAATTAAATTAAGCCGTAATTACAAAAAAATAATATATGCAAAATATTCATTTGACACGTACTGACAATACACCAGAGATTAATTTTAATTTCCAAACAGGTATTTTCGAGATTAGTGGAGTATCGTATCCTGAGTATGCACGGGAGTTTTATGAGCCTGTTGTCGAGAGTCTAGAAAAATATGTAGAAAATCCCCCTACCGATGAGACAAAGATGGTTTTTAAATTTACTTATTTCAATACAGGCACTAATACGTTGATTACAGCTATCTTACAAGCCCTCGAGGCATTGCATCAGAAAGGACATAAGATTGACCTCCAGTGGCATTATGAAGAAGATGACGAAGATATGCGAGAGCTAGGGGAGTATTTTAAAACGCTCACAATCCTTCCCGTTACATTTGTAGAAGTAGAAGAAATCTAAAAGTAATGTTTTCCTTAATCAGTAAATCCTGCAAACTTGCGATTTAAAACATCTAACTACTTCTTTATAAGGCAATTATTTTTTTTATGTTTTGCTCCATCTTTTTTTATAATTAATAAATCATAGATTATTTGTTTTTTGGCAAGCCTTTGGCTCGAAGTAAAGATTGATTATGAATGATAAATCTGAAAATATACATAAAGTTTATTACAGCATCTCAGAAGTAGCTCAGATGTTTGATGTAAATTCTTCTTTGATAAGGTTTTGGGAGTCGGAGTTTGAGATACTCCAGCCTCAGAAAAATAAAAAAGGTGAAAGACGATTTACTAAACAAGATATAGATAATTTTAAGCTTATCTATTATCTGGTCAAAGAACAAGGTTATACCCTAGAAGGTGCTAAAGAACATATTCGTAAACAAGCCAATGAAACTCAAGAGATGCTTGGAATGATAGATTCTCTCCAAAATCTAAAACAACTTCTTTTGGCACTCAAAAGCCAACTTTAACATTAATGAGAGATGAGTTATAAATTATTAGTTTGCAATAATCTGATAATGAGTGTTGTACCTAAAAATAACTTGTCGCTTTATTTAATTATTGTTCCTTACAAAAAATAGAAACAAATTATGAGTAAAATTATATTTCATGAAGACTCCATAGAAATTAGGCAGTATGAATTTCAAGTCAGTAATGTTCGCAATATTCCTATCGTTACACTTGATCAAATCAATGAAGTCAATCTTAATACTTTTCCACCCTCTATTGTGATTAATCACAATGAAGTGATTTTTATAGAAACCCGCTATAAGATTGATTTTATGAAGTATGTCAAAGAGAAAAAGCTAAAAGTAAATAATAGATTTGATATTTGGGGAGCGATTAATGAGTCTTTCTTAGATACAGAGTTTACAGAACAGCACCAAGAACGCACACTCAACGACTTGAAAGCCAATGGTATAGAAGCCTCAGAGGTAGAAAGTATTCGCAGTGAAGTAGAAGATATTATGCAGGGCTGGGCTGCTATTGCTTGGGAGTGGAATTATTTGGGTCAGTATGATCTTTTGCTCAATAAGAAACAGTCTTTTTTATTGCTTTTCCCCAAAGAGTTTTATTGGTGGACAATGGATATCGCCCTAAGAAACTATCAAAAAATTGAGTAAAATGGCTTACTCATCATTAGTATATTTACCGTTATCAAGGTCTTATTTTCTATGAAAAAAGACCATTGACAACGGTAAAATATTTCATTTTCTTATTAGACTTCTTCAAGTAAAGCACTAAAGATAAACTAATCATTATCAAATATTAAAGTGTTCATTATCAAGTGATTAAAAACTTATAATTCATAACTTATCTCTCATAACTCATTAAAATACCTTTCCAAGCTTAAATCCCCAGAAAAAATCATTGGTATCAAAATCATAATAGGCTTGTGGTGAGATTTTAAAACCTGATTTATTGGGAAGACTTATGTTCACTCTCATTGTATTAGGATTATAAAAATCACCTCTCTGTCTTACTAAATACTCTATCCCTAGCCCTAGAAAAGATGGGTTACTTCTATTTTGAGTCAGATTTAACCCAACTTCACCTCCTACAAATAGATTGGTCAGTGTACGAAAACCTTTGTCTGTACGGGGTTCAAATAAGTAATGCGTGGAGGCAGTCGCACCAATATAAAATATATCTTTGATATGCACTTTGATACTAAAATCTAACTCAGGCACAAATTTATCACGGATAAGGTTGATTCCAAGTCCAGCATTCATTTCAAGATAATCAGTGCCTTTAGTATTATCTTCGGTGCGTGTAAGGGTATTATTTTCTGCCTTATATTCAATATTTAAGATATAACTCTTGTATCTCTTAGGCAAGTCTTCAAAATCTTTTAGAATGGCTGTGATATAGCCTTTCACTGTACTAGGATTCAGGTTACTTAATTCTGATAAATCATTGAGTACAAGATGAAATTTATATTGATTTCTTTTGTCAACGATTTGTATATAATCTTTTTCAGTTTTGACTGCTTTAAGCTGTCCATTTTCTTGACTATAATTTTTTGTTTCAGGGTTTTTAACCTTTACAGAAAGAGTAGGACGGGCAGAGATACTATCTAC
>JBBRUH010000555.1:0-3285 GCA_038248005.1 Cytophagales bacterium
CACGTCTTGGACAAGATGAATGGATAAAGCCTTATACAGAAGATAAACTAAAAGAATTTGCTAAAGGAGGTATCAAAAAAGTATTGGCTTTCTCGCCTGCCTTCGTTTCTGATTGCTTAGAAACTACCATAGAAATAGGAGAAGAATACAAAGAAAAATTTGAAGAGGCAGGTGGTGAGCATTGGCAATTAGTAGATAGTCTGAATGAACATCCACTCTGGATTGAGCTACTCAAAGATTTGGCTCATCAACATAGTAATATTCAAAAGAGGATGTCATATCAGCCACAAGAGGAGACCAATATCAATAGTATCTAAAAAAACAGAAGGAGAAAGACAGAGTAGCACCTAATTTTAATTAAGTAATGCAAATTAAAATTTATTGCAGAATAATTATTGGAGAAACCAACAAGATTATCTAACTTTGCATTCCCATAGAAAAAACGAGAAGAGAATGGCTAAAAAAGGAAAAGGAAACCGAGTTCAAGTGATAATGGAGTGTACTGAGCATAAGAATAGTGGAATGCCAGGAACTTCAAGATATATCACAACCAAAAATCGTAAAAATACGACACAGAGATTAGAGTTAAAAAAGTATAACTCCATTCTTAAGAAATGTACTGTTCACCGAGAAATTAAATAAATTATGGCAAAGAAAACCGTAGCATCCCTCAAGGACAAAACCGCTAAAGGTTACGCAAAAGTAATCAAAACTGTACGTTCACCAAAAACAGGTGCATATACATTTAAAGAAGAAATTGTGCCTGTTGATTTAGTGCCTGAAACACTAAGCAAGTAATTTTTCTTAAAAAAATTATTTATCAAAGCGTAAAGCCTCTCTGTAAAGAAAGGCTTTTTTTTATGTTTTTTTTGTATCTTCGGACAAAAGCAAATAAACTATGAAATTTAATTTTTTTTCTAAGAATAATGGTGAGAATAAAAAAAATCTTGACAAAGGTTTAGAAAAAACCAAGCAAAGTTTTTTCACCAAAATAGCAAAAGCCACTGTAGGCAAAACAAAGGTAGATGAAGAAGTTTTAGACGAACTCGAGGAAATCTTGATTACCTCTGATGTAGGCGTAGATACTACACTTAAAATTATTGGGCGGATAGAAGAACGTGTAAAACGTGATAAATATCTCAACACTACAGAGTTAGATTTTATTTTGAGAGATGAAATCGTCAATCTACTTGGAGAAAATAATGTCACAGAACCCGAAGATTTTTATATTCCTACTTTATCTACTCCTTACGTCATTTTAGTAGTAGGGGTCAATGGTGTAGGCAAAACCACTACTATAGGCAAACTAGCCTCTCAATTTACGCAAAGAGGCAAAAAAGTAATCCTTGGAGCTGGAGATACTTTCCGAGCAGCGGCTGTCCAACAGCTTGAAATTTGGGGAGAACGCACAGGCGTAAAAGTAGTTTCACACGGAATGAATACTGACCCTGCTGCTGTAGCCTATGATGCCGTAAAACAAGGCATAGATGAAAAAGCTGATATTGTAATCATAGACACCGCAGGTAGATTGCAGACCAAAAAGCCATTGATGGAAGAACTAGGCAAGATTAAACGAGTTATCAAAAAATTAATAGAAGATGGCCCTCATGATGTAATGCTGGTTCTAGATGGAAGCACAGGTCAAAACGCCTTCTTACAAGCCCAAGAATTCACAAGAGTAACAGATGTATCTTCACTTGCTATCACCAAACTAGACGGTACAGCTAAAGGTGGAGTAGTGATAGGAATTAGTGACCAGTTTAAAATACCAGTACGCTACATCGGAGTAGGTGAAAAAGTAGGAGATTTACAGATTTTTAATAAAAAAGAATTTGTAGATTCACTCTTTGGAAAGGAACAATAAGGGGTATTCAAATCCAGAACTTTCATCTGTACACGCTGTAAAAACAGATTGGTATTTCAGTAATATTTCTTTATGAAGTGATATGAGTACAGATAACGAACAGATTTCTAAGGTACACGATAAATTTTTCAAGTTAGTTTTTTCTGACCAAGCAAAAGTTGAAAACTATCTTCAAGGAACTTTGTCTAAAGATTTGAAAAGTAAAACACGCTTTGAAACCCTCAAATTAGATAATAACAGCTACGTTGATGCACAATTGAAAGAGTATTTCTCAGATGTAGTCTATGATGTACTATTTGGAGAGATGCCTATCAAAATCTGTATTTTGTTTGAACATAAAACCTTTGTGCCTGCTTTTCCTCATTTACAACTTATGAAATATATGGTTGGAGTCTGGGAATTTCAGGTTTTGAATGACCTGACACTTACTCCCGTGCTTCCTATTGTGATTTATCATGGCAAACAAAAATGGGTAAAAAAGGACTTTATGGCTTATTTTACATCAGGCACAATAGATGAATCCTTAAAACCTTATTTGCCTAACTTTGATTATTGGCTGACCAACCTAAAAACTGAACCTGTTAAAAATATTGAGGAAAATTATAGCTTGTTGAGCCTAAGAATGGCGTTTCTATTAATGAAATTTATATTTGATAAGCAATTAGACAAACATCTTGAGGAAATCTTTGCAGGACATGAAAACCTAAAAAAAAGCGAAGCTGGGCAACAATACTTGCAGACGATTGTATTATATTTACAAAACTCACCACAACTAAAAGACAAAAAGATGAAAGAAAATGTAAACACATTTTTAACCCTTAACGACATCATACCAGGAACACTTGCTTGGGATTTGATTAAGGAGAAGGAGGCAGAGGTGGAAAATAGAGGTATTGAAAAGGGTATTGAAAAGGGTATTGAAAGAGGAATAAAAGAAACTGCTAAAAATGCCATAAAAGAAGGATTATCTATTGATTTGATAGGTAAATTAACAGGATTGTCAGTTACTGAAATAAAAAAAATTAAAAAGGAATTGGGTTTGTAGTTACAAAAAATCTACTTTTTCTATCTTTTAAGCTATCATTTAAAAGAATTGAATGAATATTATGATTATTTTAACAGCAATTATGCTTCGGCATTTTTCTAAATAATCTTCCTTCCATTTATGATACTTTCACTTTTCTCCCATCAGGCATCTCGAACAAAAGAGATTTACAGACATCAATTAAAGCTTCCATAAAATCTTCCCAGTTCTGAAAATCAACCTTACTCTGAAAACGAGTAATGACTTCTAAAACTGTATCAGGCTTTTGACCTAGATAAATACGATAGGCTTGACTATTCTCTTCATTACCACGGTTTCTCATTTCCATGAAGATTAATTCCTCATCCAAGTAATAGCTTAATTGAATAAGTAAGGC
>JBBRUH010000556.1:0-3255 GCA_038248005.1 Cytophagales bacterium
AATCTAATCAAATTATCACCCCTCGATCCTGTGTCCGCCGCGGCGGATATGAGCCCGACGAGCTACCAACTGCTCCATCTCGCGATATAATTGGATTACAAAAATAGGTGGTTTTCTTGAAAAAAACAAATATCTTTGCAAAAAAAATAAAAAATGGAAGAGAACCTGCTTATTCCTGATAATAATCCCCAGCACAGAGCTGGTTTTGTGAGTATCATCGGCAAACCCAATGTAGGTAAATCTACTTTGATGAATCAAATGGTAGGAGAAAAACTATCAATCATTACTTCTAAAGCCCAAACTACTCGGCATCGCATTATGGGGATTTTAAATGGAGAGAATCATCAAATTGTATATTCTGATACTCCAGGAATCATCGAGCCTATGTATGCTTTGCACGAATCTATGATGAGATTTGTGCAGAGCTCGTTAGAAGATGCAGATGTCGTTTTGTGGGTAACAGATATTTATGAAAAATTTGATGAAGATCAAATAGTAGAAAAACTCAAAGGTATAGAAGCACCTGTATTTCTTCTTATCAATAAGATAGACTTGGCTACCCAAGCTGAGACCACAGAAAAAATAGAGTATTGGGCTGAAAAATTTGATTTTAAGGAGATTATACCAGTTTCTGCCTTAGAAAATTTTAATGTAGAAAAGATCTTTAATAGAATATTAGAAAACCTCCCCTTTCATCCACCTTATTTCCCAAAAGATGAACTGACAGACAAACCCGAAAAGTTTTTTGCAGCAGAGATTATCCGAGAAAAGATTTTCTTAAATTACAAGCAAGAAATTCCATACTCTGCCGAAGTAGTCATCGAATCATTTCAAGAAACAGAGGAGCTTATTAGAATTCGAGCAGAAATCATGGTAGAACGAACTAGCCAGAAGGGAATCATCATTGGTAAAGGAGGAGAAGCTCTCAAAAAAGTAGGCATTGCTGCCCGTAAAGACCTTGAGACGTTTTTCGGTAAACAAGTGTTTTTAGAGCAATACGTAAAGGTAGAAGATAAATGGAGAGCAAAACCCAATAAACTCAAGAGATTTGGGTATTAAAAATAGTTTTATTGAGGTTACTTATTGCCTGTGTTTTCTCAGGTAAATAATGAACACCAATTAAAAGACCCAAAGTAGTTATAATTATAATTTAGAATAAGAGAAATCAAAATGGCAAATATAGTCGCAATAGTAGGAAGACCCAATGTAGGCAAGTCCACTTTTTTTAATCGTCTCATTGAGAGCCGTCAATCCATTATGGATGACCAAAGTGGAATTACCCGTGATAGAATCTATGGGCAAGTGGAGTGGATAGGCAAAAAATTTACCATCATTGATACAGGAGGGTATGTAGTAGGCTCAGAAGATGTTTTTGAAGATGCTATCAGAAACCAAGTACAAGTAGCGATGGAAGAAGCCGATTTAATATTGTTTATGGTAGATAGTCAAATTGGACTTACCGTGCTAGATGAAGAATTTGCAGACGTATTACGCCGTCATAGTAAACCAACCATCATAGTAGCTAATAAAGTAGATGAAGGCTATAAAAGTGATCAGATTATAGATTTTTACTCACTAGGCTTTGAAAAAATATTTCCCGTATCCTCTGCCAACGGGTCAGGAACAGGAGAATTGCTAGATGAAATAATGGATAATTTTCCCGAATATGAAGAAGAAGAAGCCATACAAATCCCTAAAGTAGCTATTTTAGGAAGACCCAATGTAGGTAAATCTTCTTTTATAAATGTATTGATGGGAGAGGAAAGAAGCATTGTTACAGACCAAGCAGGCACCACAAGAGATGCTATCCATACACACTATAAGGCTTTTGGTCAAGAATTTATGCTTATTGATACGGCTGGAATCCGTAAAAAAAGTAAAGTAAGAGATAATATTGAGTTTTACTCTGTGATGCGTTCACTCAGAGTATTAGAAGACTGTGATATATGTATAATCATGCTAGATGCTACCAGAGGAATAGAATCCCAAGATGTAAACCTCATAAGTTTGGCAGATCGTAATGGTAAAGGCTTAATCATCATGGTCAATAAATGGGATATGATAGAAAAAGAAACCAATACTATGGAGGAACTCAAAAAGGAAATTTTAGAAAGAATTGCTCCTATTACTTATGCTCCCATTATCTTTACCTCAGTGATTAACAAACAGAGAATTTTCAAGGTAATGGAGAAAGTAGGACAAGTATATGAGAACATTACCAAGAAAGTCCCAACCTCTGTGCTAAATGATGTATTACTAAAAGAAATAGAACGCTATCCACCACCAGCACTCAAAGGTAAATACATCAAAATCAAGTATATTACGCAGTTACCTACTCGCAGACCTGCCATTGCCTTCTTTTGTAATTTACCTCAATACATTAAAGTACCATATCAAAGATTTTTAGAAAATCAAATAAGAAAGCATTTTGATTTTGAAGGAGTCCCAGTACAAGTGTTTTTTAGAAAAAAATAGGCTACTTATGATTTTATATGATGATATAAAATTCAACTTTTTTTGTTAAATCGTTCCGTACATTCAAAAAGTAGGTTACAGGACTTTCCAAATTTTAAAACTTGGAAAGTCTAAATAAGTGGAATACACAGACTAAGGGTTAGATTATTATTTTCATATAAAATCACAAATGGATAAAAAAAAGCTAAATCTGATAAAAAAGAACGAGTTTTAAGAACCTTAAAAATATTTAAAACTCATTCTTATTATCTATAATTAAAGATATACAGAGAAATACTAAGAATAAGCATAAAAAAAGATACTTCTACATAAGTTTGATTTATTGTCAAAAACGATAAAAAAAATAGATTAAAATAGCCAAAATGGAATAGTATTTCAGATAAAAGATAATAGGCTAATAAATATGAAGTACTTTGAGTTCATTAAAATAAATATTTTTCACAAAAAAACTCACAAGTATTTGATAATAAGAAAATAGCTTGTAAATTTGCAACCACTTTAAGAAACAAGCCAAAGGGGAAATACCAAAGCGGCCAACTGGGGCAGACTGTAAATCTGCTGTCTTATGACTTCGTAGGTTCGAATCCTGCTTTCCCCACACCTTATTTCTAAAAAGTGACAGATACTTTTTAGAAGTAACACAAACATAAGTACTCCATACAAAAGAGTATCAAAAGCGAGAGTAGCTCAGTTGGTAGAGCGATAGCCTTCCAAGATATAGGACGCGAGTTCGAGCCTCGTCTCCCGATATAAATGAGATTGAGTAGATTTCATTATTCG
>JBBRUH010000557.1:0-3251 GCA_038248005.1 Cytophagales bacterium
CGCCTCGCTAGTCGCCTCGGCCGCGAGAGAGCGCGCCGTCTCGCTGGGTTCGGCCGTGGCTGTCCGTTCGTCGCCGCCTGCGGTTTCCTCGCGCGGGATTCAATATTATTTGTAGCATACATAGTTGTTTATTTTATTTTCGTTAAGCTAAGTAAACGAGAGTAGTTTTTATGAAATTTTCAATCAAATTTATGGGTTTTGCTAAATAAAAGTAAGTTGAACTTCTGATTCTTACTCACATTTCAGAACAAGCAAGATAGAAAAAAACAAATGAAATCCTCCACTAAAATCCGTCAGCATGATATTACCGATTGTGGGGCGGCTTGCTTGGCTTCGGTTGCGGCTCATTATGAGCTGAAGTTACCCATCTCACGCATCCGCCAATATGCCTCCACCAATCAAAAAGGAACGAATGTCTTAGGACTGATAGAAGCCGCCGAAAAGCTAGGCTTTCAGGCAAAAGGCGTAAAAGGAGCAATGGAGAGCCTCCCCAAAATCCCCAAACCTACCATCGCCCACGTCAATATTGCCAAAGAAAACGGAATGAACTTACTGCATTATGTAGTAATTTATAAAGTATCTGAGAAGCATATCTGGGTAATGGACCCCGCAGATGGCAAGATGCACCAAAAGTTACTCAGCGATTTTGAGAAAGAATGGACAGGAGTTTTGGTTTTGCTCTTGCCTGATGAAGAGTTTGAAACGGGCAATGAAAAGGTTTCAGTCTTTCGTAGGTTTTGGTTTCTATTGCGTCCGCATAAGTGGGTGCTGTTACAGGCATTGTTTGGGGCAGTGATTTATACCATTTTAGGGCTTTCTACGGCTGTTTATATCCAGAAAATTACCGATAATGTCATCACTGGTGGTAATCAAAATTTACTCAATCTAATGAGTGTAGGGATGATTGTGTTGCTTTTGATGCAACTTTTTATCGGCACAGTCAAGAGTATCTTTGCCTTCAAGACAGGGCAACAAATGGATGCACAGTTGATTCTGGGCTATTACAAACATCTTTTGAAGTTACCTCAGCAGTTTTTTGATACGATGAGAGTCGGTGAGATAATCTCTCGGGTCAATGATGCGGTCAAAATTCGTTTGTTTATCAATGATGTAGCTTTGGGCTTGCTGGTCAATGTGTTTATCATCATTTTTTCCTTTGCTTTGATGTTTACTTACTATTGGAAATTGGCTTTGGTGATGCTGATAGTCATTCCACTGTATGTTTTGACTTACTTTATCGCCAATCAAATCAACAAACGGCTTCAGCGTAAGCTGATGGAAGATGCCGCAGACCTAGAAACTCAGCTTGTAGAATCCCTAAACTCTATTGCTACCATCAAACGCTTCGGCTTAGAAGAATACGCCAATCTCAAAACTGAGAACAGGTTTATCCAATTGCTCAGGACGATTTATAGTGCAGGGATGAGTGGCTTGTATATCGGCACGGCGAGTGATTTTGTGTCTAGGCTGTTTACGATTGTGATTCTGTGGGTCGGTACGTATTTCGTCTTGCAAAACGAACTCACACCAGGCGAGTTATTGTCTTTTTATTCATTGATTGGTTATTTTACTAGCCCAGCGATGAGCCTGATAGGAGCTAATAAATCTATCCAAGATGCTTTTATTGCCGCAGATCGCTTGTTTGAGATTATGGATTTGGAGCAAGAAAGCAAAGAAAACAAAACAGCTCTTACTCCAGACTTAGTAGGTAATATAGAGTTTAAGCAAGTTTCTTTTAAATATGGGTCAAGAGCAAAGGTATTTGATGAGCTAGATTTAAAAATTGAAAAAGGAAAAATTACGGCTATTGTAGGCGAAAGTGGCTCGGGAAAATCTACCTTACTTTCCTTGTTGCAAAATCTCTACCCTATCTCTTCGGGCAATATCTTCATTGGCAATCTGGACATTCAGTACATTACCAATGAAAGCCTTAGAAAAGTAGTGAGCGTAGTGCCACAGCAGATTGATTTGTTTGCAGGTACATTGATAGAAAACATAGCCATTGGGCATTTTGAGCCAGATATGCAACGCATCTTAGGCATTAGCCAAGCACTAGGCATTACGGAGTTTGTCAAGACGATGCCACAGGGTTTTAGTACGATGTTAGGCGAAAGAGGAGCAAACCTCTCAGGAGGGCAACGACAAAGAATAGCGATTGCAAGGGCTTTGTACCAAAATCCTGAGATTTTGATTTTAGATGAGGCTACCTCTTCACTAGATAGCATTTCTGAAAAATATGTCCAAGATACCCTACAGCTACTCAGAGAACAGCAAAAAACCATCATCATCATAGCCCACAGATTAAGCACTATTCGCAATGCAGATAAAATCATCGCCCTATCAGAAGGCAAACTCATAGAAGAAGGCACACACGAAGAATTATTGGAGAATAAGCAAGCCTATTACCAGCTTTGGAATCAACAGTATCAGCCTGTCGATGTTTAAGATAAAAAAAATTGCAAAACCATGTTTCCTTCCTTAGTTTTGTTTCTGAGATATATACTATTTTTTTACTGAAATACACCATGGATAAAAATACCCCCATCATTGTAGGAGTACATCAACTTACCCAACGCTGGAAAGAAAACCATCTCCCCAAAGACCCACTTTCGCTTATGACAATAGCTTCACAAGAGGCAATGAAAGATACTGGGGCAGCTATCAAAGCAAGCATAGACACTGTTTATGTAGTTAATATCTTTTCTTATACTTATGCAGATGCTCCAGGTGAGTTATCAAAAGTTCTAGAAATCACACCTCATACAACCATTTACCCGACAGAAGGGGGTAATACGCCTCAATACCTTATCAACCAGGCTTGTGTGGCACTAGAGAAGGGAGAGAGCAAAGCTATTTTGATGACAGGTTCGGAGGTGATATACGGCTTCAAACAAGCTCAAAAACAAGGAATGACACTAGACTGGCCAAAGCGAGTACAGCCTCAAAATATCACAGGAGAAGTAAGAGTGCCACTCAATGATGTAGAAAGTGCCTATGAGCTTTATTTACCAGTCAATATGTATCCCCTTTTTGAAACAGCATTGAGAGCAAACGAGGGAAGAACACCAGAGGAACATCAAGTTTATTTGGGTGAACTTTATGAGAAACTTTCTAAAGTAGCCACCCAACATCCCCAAGCTTGGACACAAGAACAATACAGTGCCGAAGATATTTACCAAGTTACGGATGATAACCGCTACATCGTTTATCCCTACACCAAAAGAATGAACGCCAATATCAATGTAGATCAG
>JBBRUH010000558.1:0-3250 GCA_038248005.1 Cytophagales bacterium
ACAAAATGATAGAGGGCTTTCTACAAAGATTTAACCCCTCTGGGGTAAATACCTCCAAGGGATTTTTACAAAATGATAGAGGGCTTTCTACAAAGATTTAACCCCTCTGGGGTAAATACCTCCAAGGGATTTTACAAAATGATAGAGGGCTTTCTACAAAGATTTAACCCCTCTGGGGTAAATACCTCCAAGGGATTTTTACAAAATGATAGAGGGCTTTCTACAAAGATTTAACCCCTCTGGGGTAAATACCTCCAAAGGATTTTACAAAATGATAGAGGGCTTTCTACAAAGATTTAACCCCTCTGGGGTAAATACCTCCAAAGGATTTTACAAAATGATAGAGTGGTTTACTATTAATCATCAAAAGTCTTGACTACTGATTTGTATTGCATTGCCAAACACACTTCATCAAGTCTAAATCTTACTCATACGCCTCTGTTTTTTCTGGTGAGGGCATTCCGCTAGGCACTGAGCGTATTGCCTTGCACCCGATTGAGATTTTGTGGGATGCTTTGAAAGGATAATAAATATGGTCTTTGTGAATATAAATATTAATATTCATTAAAAAAATACTTAAATTTAATGTTGAAAAAATGAACGATAATATCATCAAGTATGAATTACAAAATATCCTTTCGGGAAAGAGCAGCTCTAGCCATGATGCAATTATCCAAGCAGTTGCCCATCACCTTAGAACAAGCCAAATGGCTGAAGAAAAACACCAAAACAAAGCAAAAGAAACTGAGAGACTGATTGACTTTGCCTCAAAAAACAAACTATTTCGCAGTGATATAAACGAAGAAAAATATATCTCTGAGGGGTAGAGCAAAAAGTATATATTAAAGATAAATGATGCTATCTATTATGCATCTTGGGAAGATTATTTTCATAACCTATTGTTACACAATTACTTTTTTGCTGATACTGCTTACCAACTCTTAGGGTTTTATTTAAAAGAAGATATCCTATATGCAGTAGTAAAACAGTCTTTTGTGAAAGCAGGTACTATTACAAACCTATCAGATGTCAAAGCATTTTTAGATAACAATGGCTTTGAAAACACCAAGAACTATGATTATTATCATCCAAAACTAGGTATAATTCTAGAAGATTTACATGATGAAAATGTACTCACTTGCAATAGATTACTTTACTTTATAGACACTGTTTTTTACATTAAGCCAGATGTATTCTGGGTTTGAAAACACTCAACTTAAATTCAATCAATATGAAACTGAAAGTATTTGAATTAGGGGGATTCTTTAAGCTTAATGCGATAGAAAAGGTAACAGTCATTTATTTTATAGAAAAATATCTATATGGCTGGACTACGACAGCCTCTACTCCATTGAAAATCTTTGGAGCTACTTTTATAAACCTAATATAACAAGTAGCCATTAGAAAAATATAGAAGCAAAAAATATCTTTTACTATATCATATTATTCTATAAACAAATAGAAGCTCTAGAATACCTGACATTTTTTTGAAAAGTACTAAGTCTAAATTTACAAAAATTACCTGTGTTTCCTATGATTCTCTGTGGTTTTTCTGTTTTGTATAGTAGAATGGTCATTAGGTCATTGAGAGATTGAGTAGGTCATTCAATTAACATATTCTCACTTCTTGCTACTTAAAATTTCAGAGAAAGGCTTCCGACCGTAGTGCCTGATTGATGAGCTATTTTAAGGCCGATTTGGGGAGAGAAAGTATTATTTTTCTCCAAAATCTGTTTTTTTTCTTTCTTATTTTTCATTCCCTTCCAAGCTACTTGCAGGATATCTCCTAGCCAAAGGATACCTCCACTCCATAGAAGCCCTCTTGACCATTTCCTTTGTTCATTGGCTTTTTCGTAGAGAGGGTTGGCTTCTTCAAAATTAAGTGCTTGTTGATATGCTTCATAATTTTGCTTAGATTTTATATCCAGAAGTATCCCCGTCCCTACCATAGCATAAGTAGGCAGTGTAATGCCTAGCCATCTATATCTATGTTTCAAAAACCGCACTTTACTATTGCCCCATCCTGGCACTACCAATGAATACAAAGCTCCTTCTGTACTTTTCAGATTGAGTACACTTTTACGAAAAGTAGCTGATATTTTAAATCGCACATTGATTCCATAAAAATTAGGATTTTCTTGAAGATAATTCCAAGCTATAGTCTTTTGAGGGTCAGCAATGATTTGAGTGCCATAATGTCCTTCTAGGTATTGAAGAGGCCCTTGATAGTTAAGCCCTGCATCCTGAGAGTAATAAAGCTGAATGTCATACTCATAAATAATAGGGCTGGGGTCAGTAATTCTATAATTGACAAATATTTTTTGCTGTTTTTTATCTACCTCCATTCCTGTCTGTGTGATGTCTTGTGCTAGAGTTGATTGAGTAAATACTCCTAAAATAATAAGCACTATTAGTTGAATAGAGAAGTAAAAATGATTCATAAATGCTTATTTATTTGGTGTGCGTCTGTCTTTTACAAATTTAAGGAAAGTTTAGGAAGAGAAAAATATTTTTATGTGAGAGGTTTTCATCTGAACTGATTTATTGTTGGTGAGGAGGTTGAATTTTTCACTTTCATGCTACTTTATAGTGTAGCCTACCTTTGGATGCTTAGGGTATGATAAAAGAATGATACTGTTATTTGATATTTGATACTGATATCTTGTTTAACTATCAGTCTTAAAAGTTAATTTAGATGTTAAAACAATTATTTTCATAAGATTCAAAACAATATTGAATTTAAGAAGTTTAGAAATCAGGTTTTCATAATTGTAAGTTTTTGATTAGTTAGGTTTCATAGACTTCTCAGGTATTATCTGGGAAGTCTATTTTTTTTGTGCTTTTACTAAAAAAGCCTTCAAGTAAATACTTGAAGGCTTTTATGATGATTAATAAAGAATATTTTTGTTTAACAATGTTCCTCAAATACTTCAGCAAGATGTGCTGCAATCATTTGTGCAGTACGTCCTTCTATATGGTGTCTTTCTACAAAATGAATTAATTCTCCATCTTTAAACAAAGCAATAGAAGGAGAAGAAGGAGGATATGGCAACATAAACTCACGTGCCTTGGCTACTGCTTCTTGATCTACACCTGCAAATACGGTAGCAAGTTGGTCAGGTGATTTGCTGCTTTGACTTACGGCAAGCTTTACACCTGGGCGAGCAGCACCTGCTGCACAGCCACATACAGAGTTTACTACTAAGAGAGCTGTACCTTTTTGGTCTTGAAGATATTGTTTTACTTCGTC
>JBBRUH010000559.1:0-3242 GCA_038248005.1 Cytophagales bacterium
AGTGCCTATGGTGATTATCCAGATTTTATCAAAATCAAACCTATGGATATTCTTAAAGGTAGATTTATCAATGAATCAGACATTAGAGAGTATCGTAAAATAGCTGTAGTAGGGGAGGAAGTAGTAAAAGTTCTCTTTGAAAAAGACGAAGACCCTATAGGTAAATATATATATGCCAATGGAATTCCATTTATGGTTGTGGGTATATTTAGAAGCAAAGGTAGTGGTGAAGAGGTCATGGAAGATGCTAAAACTATTTTTTTTCCACATACGACTGTTCAGAGGGCTTTTAAGCAAGGAAATCGTATTTATTGGTTTGCTTTTTTACCCAAAGCAGGAGTAGCTTCTTCTTTTATTGAAAATAGAGTAAAAGAAGTATTGGCAGAAAGACACAAAGTATCTCCTAAAGATTTAAAAGCATTTGGCTCGGCCAATGTTGAAGAAGAATTTAACGAGATTCAAGGATTATTCATGGGAATGAGGTTCTTTAGTTGGTTTGTGAGCATTGGTACTATCTTGGCAGGAATTATCGGTGTGAGTAATATTATGCTCATCGTGGTCAAGGAACGCACCAAAGAAATAGGTGTCCGAAAGGCATTAGGAGCTACGCCTTGGTCTATCATTAGTTTGATAATTCAGGAGTCAGTGGTGATTACTTCTGTAGCAGGTTATTTTGGCTTACTCTTTGGGGTGGGTTTGATTGAATTGATTAATATTCTTTTGAATACTTTTGAAGCCAATGGTGAGTTTTTCTCCAATCCAGAAGTAGATTTAAATGTAGCCATTACAGCCTTAAGTTTACTCGTCTTTGTGGGAGCTTTTGCAGGGCTTATTCCCGCATTTAAGGCAGCAAGTGTCAATCCTGTAGAAGCCTTGAAGGCAGAATAGTTAGACCCAATGACTCAAAAAATAACTAATTACCTGAATAAACTAAAAAAATGCTGAAAGTATTAAAATATATAATGGTTGCGGCACTGCTTTTACTAGCAATTGCTTGGATATCTATCAAATTTTATGGAGATGCCCCAACACTGATTAGTGAATCCAAAGCAGAGACAAACAAAGGAGTAGCCTTTGATAGCACTCAATTTGAAAATGGAAAGATACAAGCAGTGATTCAAGAAGAGTTTATGCTCAATACAAGCAAAACAGGTAAAATTACCATCTCAGTAGAGAGCATTGCTTCGGAGGATTATCTCCACCAAAAATTTGAGATTAAATTTAGTGGATTAATGCTTAAAGGAATGATAGGAAATCAAAGTTTTGGGATGATTACAAACATAAAAGACTCTCTTAGATATAGTTATGATTTGAAGAAAAAAGAATATACAAAAAATACCTTTGCAGAGATTCGAGAAAAAGCAGCTCAAAAAAAGGATAGCACTTCTTCTAAAAAAGATAAAAGGAAATTTAATTTATTTGGAAATACTGATGATGATGAAGATGATTCAAAAACTACTCATACTCAGGTAAATGACCTAATAAATGGAAAACAGGCTATTAAGATTACGAGTAAAAGCACTAATAAAGAAAATAAAGCAACTACTATCACACACTGGTATAGTCCTGATATAATTGCTAAAACGAAAAATGATGAAATGAGTCAGAAAGTATCAAAATACCTTGGCAATGCTCCGCAAATGGCAGATATCGTCAATCAGATTCAAGCTGTTATCTTGAAAAGTGCCAACAAAAACAATGATAATCAAATAGATGAAAATCATACTTTATTCAAATTAATACTCGAAAGCGATGATGAAGACTTAGGCTTACAAACTGAATATGAACTATTAAATCATTATTTTATAAATTTTAATAAAACTGATTTTAGTGTTCCTGAAAAGTGTAAAATTAAAAATTAACAATTATTTCTTCGCCGTTGCTTGTGTCTTCACAGGCGACTCACTTGGAAAGTACAAAATCAAAAATTAACAATTAAATTTAAAAACCATGGTACGAAAAATATTAACCATTGTATTTGCTGTCTTATTTGTCGCTGTTTCTGTATGGCTAGGATTTTATTTTTATAAAAAATCAAAGCAAGACCCTATTGTCTATAAAACTGAAACCCCTTTTATTACGGATATAGTTCGCAAAACCGTAGCGACTGGCTCTATTGTTCCTCGCAAAGAAGTAACTATCAAGCCACAGGTATCAGGCGTTATAGAAGAGCTTTTTGTAGAACCTGGCGACCGTGTCAAAAAAGGGCAACTCATTGCACGCATTAAATTAGTGCAAAGTCTTTCAGGCAAAAATGTAGATCAGATTAACCTAAACAGTGCTCAAAATAATGTTGAAACTGCCAGAATCAACCATAACAATGCTAAGATAGAGCTAGACAGACAAAAGAAACTCTACAATCAAAAAGTGATTTCTGAGCGTGAATACAATCAATTTCTATTGGATTATAATGTAACCAAAGAATCTTTACAAGCTTCGCAAAACAATGCTGGCTTGGTAAGACAAGGTATTTTGCAAAACTCAGGTGCAATCACCAATGAGATATATTCTACCGTAGAGGGGATGATACTAGATGTGCCACTCAAAGTAGGTGCTTCGGTGATAGAACGCAATAACTTTAATGAAGGTACTACGATTGCCTCTGTGGCTGATATGAATTCTCTTATCTTTGAAGGAAAAATAGATGAATCAGAAGTAGGCAAACTCAAAGAAGGAATGGAGCTTCAGCTCAACATAGGAGCTATTGAAGGCAAGACATTTGTAGCAAAACTAGAATACATCGCTCCTAAGGGAGTGGTAGAAGAAGGTGCTGTAAAGTTTGATATTCGTGCCGAAATTGTACTCAAAAAAGATGATTTTATCAGAGCAGGTTACAGTGCCAATGCTGACATCGTACTTGATAAAAAAGTAAAAATCTTAGCTATTAAAGAAAGCATGCTTCAGTTTACCAATAAAGGAAAAAATAGCAAAGACAGCATCTACGTAGAAATAGAAACTGCTCCACAGGTATTCAAAAAACGCTATATCAAAACGGGTATCTCTGATGGCATCAATGTAGAAATACTAAAAGGAATCGAGAAAAAAGAAAAAGTCAAAATCCCTATCAATATAGAAGAGGATGAAAAGCCTAACATGGCAAGTAATTGAAATTCTGCTAGTCTGGATTTGCAATTCTGCTAGTCTGGATTTGCAATCTGCTAGTTTGGATTTGCAATCTGCTAGTTTGGATTTGCAATCCAGACTAAAGAGTGTTAGATTTTTAATCTGCTAGTCTGGATTTG
>JBBRUH010000560.1:0-3226 GCA_038248005.1 Cytophagales bacterium
ACCTTGTATATGACTAAACCAATAAAAATCTCCTGATACAATGTCTTTTGGTAAGAATACCACAAAAAAGTCTTGCACATGCTGCAAAATATTCATCTCAAAAGGTAAGATAGCAGATTGTATATTTTGAGCATATTGAATACTAGAAGTAATGAGTTGATTTTTATTTTCAATCTCTCTTGCTCTTACTCTAGCATTCTGAGCTTCTTCTTCTTTAAGCTGAATAATTGCTTCAGATTTACGATTCAATTCTAATTGTGTAGATTGCAAGTCTAGCATACTCTGGCGTAGTTCTGTCTCTTGGGCTTTTAAGATTTCTGCTTGGCTTTGAGTTTCTTGTAGTAGCTTTTTAGCTTCTGAAATATCAAAAGCAAGCATAATTATTTTTTGAATATTACCTTTATCATTTAACACTGGTGAATAGATAGTACTCATCCAGACTGACTCTTGATTTTTGTTTTTAAACTCAAAATCACGTGTTTGAGCTATTCCATTTCTAAGTTTATCCCAAAAAAGCTCATATTCATCAGACTCAAGAAAGGTCTTATCTGAAAATATACTGTGTGATTTTCCCTTTATTTCTTTGGAGTCATAGCCCATTAATTCGTAAAAGCTTTTATTAGCCGTAATGATATTGGTATCTATTCCAAACTCTACCTTTGAGATTGCACTATTGTTAATGGCATTAAGTTGCCCATCTAGTTCTATTTGAGTTAGCATCATCTGCTCTTGTGTAGCCACAAGCATATCCATGTTTTGACGCATTTCTTCCTCTTGAGCTTCAAGCATTTCACTCTTTTCAGTCTGCTCTTGTAGTGCCTTTTCTATTTTGGTTTTTTGGTCTGCAATGAGTTGGTTTTGACTTGCTATTTCATTTTGGCTACTTTGAAGTTCATCATAGTTTTGTCTGAGTTCTTCTTCTTGGGTTTGAAGTTTTTGAGTAAGTTCTTGTGAGGCATTGAGCAGTTTTTTAGTACTTTCATTTACTTTGATAGAGAGAATGGCTGAGGCTACATTTTCAGCTATTTTTTCTATAAACTCTCTTTCATAATCGTAAAATGGGCGTATAGAAGCGATTTCTAATATTCCTTCTACCTTTCCATTAAGCTGAAGTGGCATAATCAATATACTTTGTGCTTCTGATTGCCCAAGTCCAGAGGCAATTTCTATATTTTCTACCAATACATTTTTAAGATAGATAGGTGCTTGCTCAAGATATGCTTGCCCTATCAGTCCTTCTGCAAAGTTTTCTTCAACTAATACTCTATTCTGAATATATTGACTTTCTTGATAAGCATAAGTAGCCATTAATTCTAGGTATCTCTTGCTGGTATCTTCTTCATTTAATACAAATAGCCCTCCATGTTGTGCCTCTAAGTAGCGGGCAATACCCACTAGTATTTTTTGGCAGAGTGACTGTAAGTTAGTATCATTAGAGCGAAGTACTTCGCTAAAAGAGGCTAATCCATGAGTAACCCAATTTCTTTTCTCATCTTCTTCTGCTATTTCTTTAAGGCGATTACCCATACTTACTAAAGAGCCAAAAAGTCCTTTTTGTTGAAGTAGATGTGAGCCTAGTCCATTTAATTCATATTTACCATCACCGATTTTTTGAGAAAACTCTTGTGCTACCTGTAGATTTTTAGCTACTTTTTGAGCGTCTTCTGCTATCTTACCTAGTTCGTTTTTAGATGTGATATTTATATCTATCGAGGTGTCTCCTTTCGAAACTAGTGAAATTGCCTTTTCTAGCTGATTAATAGGATAATATAATTGGCTTACAAATACAACCCAGCTCAACCCTATCAATAAAATCATGATGACTAATATACTTGCCGTCAATAGATATACTGGCAATGAAAAGTAAAAAGCCAATAGATTTACTAGTAAGACTACTAAAGCTAATAGACTTAATATAAGTAATGGAATCCCAATTTTATAGCGTATAGATAAATGGTGAAAAATCAATTTTTTGTTTTATTTAAGAAAATATATGATTTCAAAAACTTTAAAAATATGTAAATAACTACAATAGTACCAATATATATATATTAAATATTATTTTTATCGATATTAGTGAATCAATCTTTTTTTGAAAGAAAAACCCATTGTCCATCCATTAATTTAATTTGTATTTACAAATTACTTTTTATTAATGTAGAAAATATAAAAACTACGAATCAATTTTTGTGCGTAAAGTTGTTTTTGCCAGTGAATATCACTAAAAAATATTACATATTCATTTTTATAGCTTATTTGGTTGAATAAATCCTTGATTTGAAATGATTTAAAGATAAGTAGATGGTCAAAATTAGTTTACAGTTTAATCTTATTATAAAAAACTGATTATCAGAATCTTACTAAGATAACTCATTATTTTTAACTCATCACTTAATATTGAATCACATTTAACTAAACAAGGCTGATAGATTTGCTAAAACAAAATTTAAGAAAAAACAGAAACCTCATTTAAAAAGTAAATAAAGATCTCTGTTTTAATGTCTATTATTTTATTTCTTTAAACTCGAGCTCATTGAGTTTTTCTTCCAAAAGTGTATCTAGTTCTTCTGGAGTAACTCTAAATGTAGGAAGCATTCCTATATTCTGATAGATATTTTTTAAGACTTCTTTCACCTGTACATCTTTTTTGATGGTGTAGGCATTCTCAAAGTAAGGAAGTGATTTTTTCAGAAAATCCTCTTTCTTATCTTCATAAGATTTCCCCTCGTCTAGATATTGAATTAAATTCATCTCTGTAGTTTCTTTATGAGGAGGTATTGCTTTATTATAATAATAAGCACCTACTACAAAGTTGGCTGCAAAATCTCTTGGATCTTCTTTCAAAACTTCTTCTTGACCTGTTTTGTCTTCTTCGGTGATTTGCTGTGCAAATACACCATGATAGCTTCCTAAAATAAGAGCCATCCACAATAATCCGATAACTAAAAATGAGGATTTTTTCATGATTTTAACATTTGATTTCATACTTAATGATTCCAGTTGCTAAATTAAAGTAATTTTCAGCAAAAATTAAACATTCACAGACATTTTATCTTTAAAAGCCGCACGAGGTTTCAAACTAAGGGTCTGAAATAGTTTTTTGTCCTTGTCAGTTTCGGGATTAGGGGTAGTCAGTAATTTATCGCCTGCAAAAATAGAATTAGCTCACGCCAAAAAACAAAGGGCTTGATCTTCTTCACTCATTTCTAACATACCCGCAGAAAGA
>JBBRUH010000561.1:0-3206 GCA_038248005.1 Cytophagales bacterium
AAAAACAGTTCCTGTAAAACCTCACAAAAGGTCTACACCATCACCGACACCGAGAAAAAATCCTGATGCTTCAAAACCAGGACCAAAGACAGTTCCAGTTGAACCGCACAAAAGGACACCGCCAAAAAAGTAAAATGACAACTATGCCAACGCTTCACAGCCACATACATTGCCAAGCCGCACAAGCCGACACACAAACCAAAACTTGGCGGCAGCGTGTGCCTGCCCAACCGCACCGCAGACAGACCGTGGGTAACAGACAAGAACAACGAAGGCATAACAGCACCTACCCAAAAGGCGGGGTTTCGTGTTCTAAAGACAGTTTAGTGGTTAAAGGAAGTTTAGTTTTTCAAATCGAGTTTTGTGGTAAAAGTCCCGCCCTTCGGGTAGTTGAAACAGATTAGTGGCAAGGCTGTAACGACACAACTCGCACAAAAAAGTGATTAAATCAAAATACATATCAGACATTTTGGAACTTCTCCTTGACGGAGATGCCGAAAGATTAGTTGCAAGACCACAACTGGCATTCATCACGGAGGAGAACTTCGATTATACGGGTGGTGGACTGTTTGTAAAGTTCTTGCATTCTGACGGAATTGCAAATCATAAAGTCTTTAAATCGGACTTGATATTAAACGGATTAAAAATACAGACAACCGAATATCCAATAGAAGCAGACGCCACATTATTTTTTACTGACGGACTGATAGACTATTTGGAAATTTGGTGTTATTTAGGAGACTATCCGAAACAGGACTTGATAAAATATACATTGACACAAATCTGGGAAAATTCACCAAACAAAACTATTACGACAGAAAATTGAACTTCAACAACAAAACAAATAGAAGCCCAGCCACCCCGTTTTGGTCAGAGGTTGTGGCGTTAAGCGTAATCTACAACAGCAAACTAGTCTTAGCCTCACGCTAAGACTAAATTTTTGTATCATCTAGTCATTGTTTTGGATGTAAAGTAAGAAAAGTATATCTTAGTATTTCAGAATTTTATTTTATATTTGAGTTTAAAAGGTTCGTAAAGTTTGTTCTGAGTGAGATGCTAAGAATAGTTGCGGTTGTGGGTATGTGAATACGCCAAGAGCAGGGGGGTATGTAAGACGCTAAGAGCAGAGGGGCGTTTTGTATCTGCACAGACATCATTTCGTTTATCAATTTCTGTTTTCATAAAACTATGAAAACAAAGATACTTGGTAGATACTTCGGGTTCAAGTTTACTCTTAACAAAAGAACATGTAATTACCTTGCCCTCACGAGTACACTGCTCTACAATTTTCCCTATTTTTCCTTGTATGTCTCTAATTTGATTATTGAGTTTGATATGCTCAATACTAGGTTTGTTCTTTACTTTTAGCTTGGCTTCGTCCCAGTGTTCTGGTTTTACCTTTACATTGGTGTAGAAATATCTTGCTATGCTACCAAATACGATTCTAATTTCTACTCTGGCTCTGCCTTATTTGTCTAATTTTTTAGCTCTGTTAAAAATAATGGTAGGTTCTGTCATGATACTCTTTTTTAAGTTGTCGATAGTCACAAAACTAGCACCTAAAAAAGTGACTAGCTTTGTGACTATCTTTACTGATAGATAGTGATAGATAGTGATAGAGAGTGATAGAACTGATACTACTCATAAAGCCCTTTTTAACAGAAAAACCCGCTTTTCAGCGGGTTTTCAGTGTTTTTTATATATTGTTTGTGAACCTGAAGGGATTCGAACCCCCGACCCCTACCCTGTCAAGGTAATGCTCTAAACCAACTGAGCTACAGATTCGATTCTTAAGACAAAGATACATTAATTTTGAATATTCAAAAAATATCTTTTCTGTTTTGAGCCATAAAAAACGATTTCTTTGTGTTGTGGACTAAAATTGAATCCTGCGTTTGTGAAATCTAGCCTTCAGTTCTTGGATTTCTTCTTCTTGGAGATTATTCTCTGACAAAATCACATAAGGTAATTTGCTAAACCTAGAGAGTAATTCGCCTAGGTTTGTGAGTTTGTTGTGGCTGAGGTCTAGGTATTCTAGGTTTTTAAGTTCGCCCAAAAACTCAGGTACTTGCTCTATTTGATTGCCTTTGAGAGATAGAGATTTTAATTTTTGGAGATGTGTAATATTTTCGTGAATGTGCTTGAGATGATTAAAATTAAGGTTCATTTTTTCTAACTTACTGAGATACATCATTTCGGAAGGAAGTTCAGTAATTTGATTGTTTTCTAAATCTAAGATTCGCAGTTGCTTTAAAAAGGCAATCTGTGAAGGAAGTTTTTGCAAATAAGCATACCTGATTTCTACTTCTTCTAGGTTTTTGAGTTCACCAAAAGTACTTGGAAGCTCATGAAAAGTCTCATGATAAAGGTAGATTTTGCGTAGATTGTGGAGATGATGTGTAAACCCATATTTGAGGCAAAAAGCCATTTTATAACCGCTATTGCTCATTAGTGCTGCAAAATCTAACTCTGGGGGTTGCCCGAAGCTAGTCATTAATTGAAAAGCCAATTCCACCTGCCCTCGGTGTGGACTTTCGAGAAGCCTTTTGAGTTTTTGTTCGTAGTCAAGAGGTGCTGGAATAGGGTTTGGAAGTTGCATAGTTAAAAAGTCATCAAATGAATACTAAAGACCAATAAAGTGAGTTGCTTTCACAATAATACATAAATCCTATCAAATCTAAGATAGTTTATCATAGATTTTTGCTTTACTCATGATGCTTTTAATAAACGAAAAGGCTTAGCACACTTATAATCAATGCTTTATCCATCAAGCTAGTAAGTGTTATTTTATAAAAACTATTTTTAGAATTTAATTTCTATGTTTACTTGTGTAAGCACTAAGAATAAAATAATAAAAAAGGCAATCACCAAAGATAATTTATAATAGAATCCTTTATTTTTAAGGCGAACGATTTCTTTTTGTTTGCTGATTACTTCGTAATCAAAGGTATCTTTAAACTTCTGTAAATCAGTTACTTGTGATTGTATCTCACGGTTTTCTTCACGTAGTTTTTTGGTGATGGTATTGTTGCGTTTATAGGTAGTTTTTAGTTTTTTGAGTTCACTCGGGTCTTCGTCTTTTTTTTGAAGGAGCATATTGACTTCACTCACCGAAAAATACCGTTCATAGCCACATACTTCACAGCGATTGTGGTGATAATCATTAGCAGCTTCACAATTTATACAGTTCCAAGACAAAGCAATGA
>JBBRUH010000562.1:0-3191 GCA_038248005.1 Cytophagales bacterium
CTTTTTCTTGGGAATTAATGTACACTCGCTCTATGTTTGGTACAAAAGATATAGAAAGACAACACCAGATTTTAAATGAAATAGCTGATTTATTGGATGCTGGAACTTTGCAAACCACCTTAACCACTACCCTCAAAGGACTCACAGTCGAGAATCTTAAAAAAGCTCATCAAATGCAAGAATCAGGAGAGACGATTGGTAAAACGGTGATTGAGTTTTAGATAGACATTAGCCCATAGACTTGCATATTTATCAGAGAGGAAGCATTAAAGAAGTTTGAACAGTATTTAGATTCTGATAGCTATTTTGAGTTAACCTCTTTGAGTTTTAAAAAGAATGGTATAAAATAGAAGCCTTTGAAGTCATTGAAAAAACAAATTGACCTTAGAGAGTTTGATAAATATAAAATACTTGAACTTTTAACAAAGACAAAACAAAAACAGATAATCTACTCATTATTTTAATAGAGTTTTATGGCTCATATTGTAAAGGAATTTTTAATCCGAATTCTACTAAACATTTCTGGCTTGTCAGATGTAAATTAAGAGGTAAGTAATGGTTTAAAAATAAAATGGACATTTATTTTGACCAAAATGCTCATTATCAATAACTTAATAACCTAATAATCAATAACTTATCTCTTACTAATACGTTGCTAGTCAAGATTTTTAATACAAACTAAGAAACAACAAGATTTGTAATCTTACATATATGGAATATACTTCACTAGACAATCTTTTAAAAATCATAGAAGAAGCTATTTCGCTACTCCCTGACACCTCTCAAGCCAAATTACAGAGAGAAATAGATACTATTCGTGAAATTATGATGAAATCTCGCCCACCCAAAATAATGATTATCGGCAGACGTGGTGCTGGTAAGTCTTCTCTTGTCAATGCCATCTTTGGTGAGAAAGTAGCCGAAATCGGCAGCGTAACAGCTCAAACCTCGCAAGGCAAATGGTATAGATACCAAAATACTCGTGGCAAAATAGATTTATTAGATACCCGTGGATTGGGTGATCGCTCTCGCCCAGAAGCAGCACAGTTTAACAATGCCCTAGACGAAATCAAAAACGCTCTCCGAAGTGATTGCCCAGATATTCTGATTTTTTTGATAAAAGCCAAAGAGGTGGACGGGCGCATCAAAGAAGATTTACAAAATGTAAAAAACCTCCTAGATTTCGTCAAAAACCATCACGGCTATCAGATGCCTGTCATAGCACTTGTTACCCAAGTAGATGAGCTAGACCCTATTGATGTAAATCAACCTCCTTATGATGACTCCGAGAAACAACACAATATCCAAAAAGCACTCAAAGCAGTGCAAGATAGTTTTGATGCAGAAGGGTTAAAAATGATGCACGTTTTGCCTGTCTCTGCCTATGCTCGCTATAGAGAGAAAGAATGCGTAAACCAACGCTATTGGAACATTGACCAATTAATCCATTATCTGATAGAAATCCTTCCAAAAGAAGCCCAACTAGAGCTTGCACGGCTAAGTCAAGTAACAGGCGTACAGAAAAAAATCGCTCGTTTGGTGATTGCTTCTTCGGCAAGTATTTGTGCTGGATTAGCAGCTTTGCCACTTCCTGTGGCAGATATTATCCCGATTACCGCTGCACAAGTGGGGATGATTACAAGCATTGGCTACATTGCAGGGAGAGAGTTAAATGCAAAAGCCGCCACTGAGTTTCTGACTGCTTTGGGTGTAAATGTAGGAGTTGGCTTTGCTTTTCGAGAAGTTTCACGTGCCTTGGCGAAGTTTATCTTTCCTGGAGGTGGTACTTTAATTTCTTCGGGAATTGCCTTTGCAGCTACTTGGGCAATCGGTGAATCAGCCATTGTCTATTTTATAGACGGAGTGAGCCTAGAGCAAGCTATCAAGACTTATCAAAATGAAAAAGAAAAAAGAAGTGAGTAATGAAAGAATGAGGTATGAAGGCTTGAAGGATGAGGAATAGAAGACAATTAATAAGATAAATTCTTTATTAAATCAACAACTTCCGTGTTCTGTGGCATACAGAACATTAGAGGTTGAAGTAATGAAGAATAATAAGTATAGATTTTTTTTCTTTACGAAATCAATCCCTCATTTCCAAAACAATACACTCAAAATGTAACTTATGTTTTTAATAAAAAAAATAGTAGCTTTGGAACTGTATTCAAGTTACAACCATTATATTTAGACTGTAAAACCAAGACTTAATTAACATTATTATGATGAGATTTGAAGATGACGATGATGACAACGAAAACGAAAATCCACTTAAAGAAGTAGCGGATAGTTTACGTGGTGGCGGACTTTTCAATAAAAAGTTCTTAGAAAAACGCCAAATATTTTTGTGGGGACCTGTAATGGATCCTTCTGCAAAGGATATTGTGAGCCGTTTGCTTTATCTAGAAGCAGAAAAACCTGGTGAAGAAATCACTTTTTATATCAATAGCCCAGGTGGAATGGTAACAGCAGGAATGGCTATCTATGATACCATGATGCTTATCTCTTCTCCTGTATCTACGGTATGTATGGGCTTAGCAGCTTCTATGGGTTCTATCTTGCTTTCTGGTGGAGCTAAAGGAAAACGCTTCATCTATCCGAGTGCTGAGGTGATGATTCACCAGCCAAGCATCGGTGGATTTATGCAGGGCAGAGCTTCTGATTTAGAAATCCAAGCTCGCCAAATCAACAAAACGAAAGAGATGGGTGCAAGAATCCTTGCCGAAAATTGTGGCAAATCTTTCGAGAAAATCATGAAAGATTTTGACCGTGATTACTGGATGGATGCCAAAGAATCTCTAGAGTACGGAATCGTAGATGGTATTTTAGATAAAATTTAATTCTTATTTTGAATTAATAATCCATTGATAAACTTTCCAAGTCTAACAGGTTTGGAAAGTTTTTTTTTATTAGATTGGGAGTTTTTTACTTTCAGGTTTGGGTTATCAATCTAAATCATATTACTCAGTCTGGTAATTATTACTAGGCTAGTCGGGATTTATAGTGCAGTCAGTTAAATTCTAATACTGAGTAACTTGGGGCGATGTCACAAGTTTTAATGTTCAAGCCTTTTAGGCTATTTTATATAGTTGTTAGACTAGGCTAGTCGGGATTTATAATCCCGACTGGAGAGCATAAGATTTATAATCTAACTAGGCTAGTCGGGATTTGTAGTGCAGTCAGTTAAATTCTAA
>JBBRUH010000563.1:0-3184 GCA_038248005.1 Cytophagales bacterium
ATTCCACCTGCAGGCTGGATACGTGATTTTGGACAAGCCTATGGGCTTAGAACAGATGCTAATCAAAGCAATGGACTTACTTATGGCTGGGTAGAGAATAGTGAAGCTCAAAACCCTGTCAATCTAGTAGGAAACGGACGAAACCGTGATGAAACACTCACAGGAACGGCTATTTTAGATGCCACTTTAATGCACCTTCAGTATGATGACATTGCAGGCCCTTTTGGTATCCCTACCGAAGGAATTTGGGAGATAGAACTACCCAACGGCATCTATGAAGTAACTACACGAGTGGGAGATTTTCAGGATGAGGGTACTAATAACACGATTCACTTTCTTAATGTAGAATATCTTCCTTTTGTAAAGAAATTCCAACAAAGCCCTGGAAATAATTTCCTAACCGTTACTGACTTTGTCAATGTAAGAGATGGACGACTCACCGTAGATGCGATTGGAGGCTTTAACACTAAAATAAATACAATTACTATCCGAAAGGCCAACCAACAATTTTTATCTTTTGATCAAAATATCCTTAATATCATCGCCGAATCCGGAGAAGAACTAGCAGATGTATTTGCTAACCTGAGTGCAAGCATAGGTTCACCAGCTATTACTCTCACCGAAAGTGTTGCAAGTGGTTGGCTTACCTTGCCTGGCACGGCTGCTTTGGGAGACTTAGGCTTTAATGTAGATGTAACAGGACTTGAATCTGATGTTTTTTATACTACTGTAGTGGCACAAGCCCCTGGCTATGTAAAAGCTCCTCTACGTGTTAAATTGAGAGTGGCAAACATCAACTGGACTTATAAGATTAATTTTATGAGAAATGGAGCTGACCCTTTCACAGGGTTTAGTGCAGGTGTGCCTACAGGTTATGTTCCTGATTATGGCTATGCTTATGGTAATGCACTTAATCCTTATACTTATGGTTGGGTAGATTTAGGGGCTAGTCCAGCTGTTAACACTGTCAGTACGCGGTATCGTAATATTACTGGCGTAGATGTACGTATCAACACACTTAACCACATGCAGCACCCTACTAATCCTCATCGCAACTGGGAAATAGCACTACCTGTCGGAGTATATTATGTAAAGATAGTAGCAGGAGACCCAGACCCTACCAATCAAAATAGCATCAATTATATTACTGCCGAAGGTGTACTGATGACCGACTTTGACCAAGCAAATGAGCCAGGCTTTTATAGAGAAATCATTAAAGTAGTAGAGGTAACAGATGGAAAACTAAGCATTTCTAGTGATCCTATTTTAGGCACAAATACCAAAATATCTTATATCCATATTGGTCCTTATGAATTGACGATAGATTTAGATAAAATTACTAAACCTACTTTGGTAGGAGCTACTAATAGACGGATGATGCGTCTGAATTTAGACAAAAATGTGGACGCAAATATCTCAGCTAATAGTTTTGTATTTAATATAGGTGGGAGCAATCCATCAAATATTACACAAGCAAAGCTGTATTATACAACAGATAATCCTTTATTTAGTACTCCTGCCTTAGTAGGTACACCTGTAATAAGTCCTACTGGAAGCTTTAATTTTTCAGGATTAAACCAAAGTCTTATACAAGGTAATAATTATTTTTGGTTAGTCTATGACGTATCTCCAAATGCAACTTTGGGAGAATCATTAAAAATTGAATGTACTACTATCTCGGCAGGTTTTGCTAATTATACACCTACACAGATTATTCCTGGAGGAAGATTAATTATGAAAACAGATACCATCCCTGACAAAGTAGTGTCTTTTGCCAATGCGGGAGATTATCTGGAAGTAGCACCACAAATTATTCTTTCTAATCAACTTACACTCGAAGGATGGATACACCCTAACCAAGGCAATGCTGAGTCTAAGTGGGTAATGGGTGAAATTGATGGAGTTCACTTTGAGCAGTTTGGTGATGAGATACGCTTTTATGTTTATTCAGAAGGTCAGTTACAAGGACCTGCCACAGCCATTATGCCACTCAATGAATGGAATCATATAGCTGGAACGTATAATGGAACTACACTTCGAATATATGTCAATGGCTTTGAAGGAAGTCCTGCTTTGCTGATTTCTGGCAATAGCAATCAACCCAATAAAGACCAAAACCAACCCTTTACCTTTGCTGCCCAAAATGAGTTAGAAGCTCCTAATAATGTTTGGATTGATGAGATTCGCTTATGGAGTACAGCCCGTACACTCAAAGAGATTCGTGAGAATATGCACTTAGTTTCTACGGGGCTTGAAGCTAACTTAATTTCATATTGGCAGTTTAACCAAGATGCTATCAATCCCGAACTATATGATTTGGTAGGAGATAATACCTCTATCAAAAAAGGAACGATTACTCCTCTACAGGGGTTCGAACCCATAGGAACAGGTACAAGTGCTACACAGATAGTAAATACAGGAAATGGTGTTACCCCTACTATTTTTGGAACAACAGACCTAGAGATTACTTTCGGTGCAGACAATCCAGGAGATGAAGTAGTGGTTACATATCTTTATAATAGCCCTCTTGGTACGGAGGCAAATTCAGGTTTTGATAAAATGCCAGGTTACTGGATTGTCAATAACTTTGGAGACAATGATATTGACCCTTTTACTATGAAGTTTACACTCAAAGAAGATGCAGTCTTATCCTTAAATCCTAATGAGTTCTTCTTACACAAGCGAGGCTCAAGAGAGTCAGGAAATTGGCTTTTTATTCAGAATCAATTCAATGATGTAACCGTTAGTCTAGGCAATAACCCTGGTAATAATTTTATCACTTTCACTCCCGGAGCAGGCAATGCTTCATTGAAAAGTTTTAGTCAGTTTGTGATTTCATCTGATCAAAAACCTTTACCTGTTACATTTTTAGGCATTCAGGCAAGACGCATCGAGGCTCAGATAGTAGAAGTATCTTGGCAGACCCTCCAAGAAGTGAATCACCTTAGATATGAAATAGAGTTTAGCAAAGAAGGAAGCCTATTTGATAAGATAGGAGAGCAAGAAGGAAGCAATCAAGCAAATGAGATACGTCAATATACGTTCTTGCATCAAAATACACAAAGTGGCTACTATCGTATCAAACAAATAGATACAAATAGCAAGGCTACTTATAGCAATAGCGTATTTGTGAGTGGAGGAGAGATGATTTCAGCAGAGGTCTATCCTAACCCTACAGTAGAAA
>JBBRUH010000564.1:0-3176 GCA_038248005.1 Cytophagales bacterium
CGTAAGGTGTCTTCACCTTCGGAAGTTTGGTGTCTCACCAAAACAAACTCCCCGTAAGGTGTCTTCACCTTCGGAAGTTTGGTGTTTCACCAAAATCAACTCCCCGTAAGGTGTCTTCACCTTCGGAAGTTTGGTGTTTCACCAAAATCAACTCCCCGTAAGGTGTCTTCACCTTCGGAAGTTTGGTGTCTCACCAAAACAAACTCCCCGTAAGGTGTCTTCACCTTCGGAAGTTTGGTGTTTCACCAAAATCAAACTGAAACAAACGTCTATGTTACGCTACTCCTTCAAATAACTAGGAAGCCAAGTTACGATTTCGGGATAAAATGCTATTAATAAAAGTAAAATAGCCTGAATCAAAATAAAAGGAACTACTCCTCTGTAAATCGCTTGCGTCTTGACTTCAGGAGGAGCTACGCCTTTGAGATAAAATAAAGCAAAGCCAAAAGGAGGAGTTAAAAAGGAGGTTTGTAAGTTGATAGCCATCAAAATACCTACCCAGATTAAATCTAGCTTCATCGCTATCAGTGTGGGCAAGACTACAGGCACGATGATAAAAATAATCTCTATGAAATCTATAAAAAAACCAGCCACAAACATCACCAACATTACCAAAGCCAAGAAAGCCAAAGGACTTAAATTGGCTTGTTCTATGAGCTGAATGATGTATTCGTCTCCACCAGTACTTCTAAAAATCAATGAGAAAGCCGTAGCCCCTATCAAAATCGTAAAGACCATTGTAGAGATATGCGTAGTCGAAATGCTAACTTCTTTCAAGACCTTCCAAGAAAAACGGCCTTGTAAAATAGTTAAAAAAGTAGCTCCCAAAGCACCTACAGCAGAAGCTTCGGTAGGGGAGGCAATTCCAAAAAATATAGAACCCAATACAGTCAAAATCAATGCTAAAGGCAAAAAGAAAGCCTGAAAAATAATCTTAAATTTATTGCTACGGTTAAATTCAGCCAATTCTTCCTTAGGCATCGCAGGGGCAGATTTAGGAAAGACAAGGCTATATCCCAAAATATATAAAAAATACATTATCACTAAACTAAACCCAGGAATAAAAGCAGCACTAAACAAATCTCCCACAGGCACATTCAAGACACTTCCCAAAAGTACCAAAACCACACTTGGAGGGATAATTTGTCCCAAAGTACCCGAAGCAGCAATCGTACCTGTAGCCAATTCTACACTGTAGCCTCGTTTCAGCATGGTAGGTAAGCTAATCAAGCCCATCGTAATTACGGTAGCCCCGACCACACCCGTAGAGGCTGCCAAAAGACCACCAACAACCACTACTGAAATCGCCAAGCCTCCTCTCACTCGCCCAAAGAGCAAAGCCATCGTTTCTAAAAGTCTTTCTGCAATGCCCGATTTTTGGAGCATTATCCCCATAAAGACAAACAAAGGAACGGCTATCAGCACAAAATTGGTCATAATACCGAAGATGCGTAATGCCAAAAGATAAAAAAAATCAATCCCAAAAATGGCAACTCCAAACAGAACTGATACACCTCCTAAGGTAAAAGCCACAGGAAATCCTGCTAGAATTAGTACAAAGACCAGCACAAACAAGACTAGAGGCAAAGCTGCAAATCCTTCAAGCATTTTCTTCGAGGTTAGAGTGAACAGAATCAGCATTATCAAAAATCTCTGAACGCAAGCCTATAATGACAAGCCAAGAAGAGAAAATAAGGGCAAAGGTTTGTAGGAGTAGAAATACAAAGCCTACCGCAATTGACCCTTTGATAAGGTAAAGGGCAGGCAAGCCATTGGGGTTAGGAGAGCCTTCAAGAAATTGAAAAGAATGGTAAGAAAAGCGAGCACCCGAATAGATACAGATGATACAAAAGGGAAGTAGAAAGAAAATAGAGCCAAGCAAATTTACCCAAGCCCTGCGTTTTTCAGAGAATTGAGTGTAAAAAACATCTACCCTTACGTGTTGGTCGTAGCGAAGTGAATAGCCCATTCCTAATAAAAAAACCAAGGCGAACAAATGCCATTCTAATTCACCTAAAGCTACATACCCTACATTAAACGCATACCTTAGCACGACATCTAAACCAATAAGCAGTATCAAGGCTACATTGAGCCAAGCTATTTTTTGCCCAATCCAGTCGTTGAGGGTGTTGATATTTTGAATATATTTTGAAAGAATATGATTTAGCATGTTTCAAAATAAGGTAATTTTATGCAAAAAAAGAAAAAACTTGAAGATTCAAAAAATATTCCATCCAACAATGTTTTGAAAGCTTAGTTTAGTCATAGAAAGCAGCATTCGAGTTGGATAAATTTTTAAAAATAAGAAGAATAACAAAATATGATTTCAGGAGAAGAACAGATACAATTTTTTGAGCGGGTATTATTTGAGAGTTTAGGAAAAGAGACCAATATAAACTCTTTTGATTTTGTGTCTGGCGGGTGTATTAATAATGCAGTAAAACTGAATACAAGTCAAGGCACATTTTTTATAAAATGGAATATTTATGAATTAGAGGGAATGTTTGAGGCAGAAGCAAAAGGACTTCAAATCTTGCAAGAGGCACAAGAAATAGGCATTCCACAGGTATATGGAGTAGGGCAGAAGGAAGACAAAGCCTATCTTTTGCTTGAGTTTATATCTTCTTCCGTCCAAAAGAAAGGTTTTTGGGAAGATTTTGGGGCAAGTTTAGCGTGTTTGCATCAGCATACTCAGCCTTATTTTGGGCTTGATTTTGATAATTATATTGGTTCTCTGCCCCAGAATAATCAGAAGCTAGAAGATGGGCTTGATTTCTTTATAGAAAAACGTCTTAAAATTCAGTCAGGTCTAGCCCTTTACAATGAGCAAATAGATAAATCTTTTCATCAAAAATTTCAAGCATTGTATGAGAAACTGCCAGACATTCTACCCAAAGAAAATGCTTCACTGCTTCACGGTGATTTATGGAGTGGTAATTATATGGTCAATTCAGAGGGAAAACCCATGCTTATAGACCCCGCAGTTTATTACGGAAATAGAGAAGCAGAGATTGCTTTTACACGTCTTTTTGGAGGTTTTGAAGAGGCATTCTATACAGCTTACCAAGAGGAATATCCTTTTGAAAAAGGTTTTGAGGATAGAATGGACATTTACAATCTTTATCCCTTACTCGTCCACGTTAATTTATTTGGCTCAGGCTATCTAAGTGGAGTAG
>JBBRUH010000565.1:0-3176 GCA_038248005.1 Cytophagales bacterium
AAAGATACATTGTCTATGAAGATAGTACCTGATGTGGTTGGTATACCACTACCCGTTAACTGTATTAAAAGTGATACTCCTTCTTCTACATTTGCCGCAGCCGTAAAAGTGTAAGTTCTTGTTGACCAGCTAGTTGGCACATTTGATGCTGCTGCTTCAAGAATTGCTTGAGTTGCTCCAGATGAAGATTCAGAAAATACCAATACTTGAAGAATAGCACCATCAATAAGAGGGTCATTGGCATCTGAGCGTATGTCAAATCTTACTGTATAAGTAGTATTTGGTTGGATAACACCCGCACCAAAACGTTCTTGTTTGATATTAGGAGCACCACTTACGAATGTTTCTAGCCGTGCGGAGTTAGTTCCACCATTACTTTCATTTGTTACAATTGAAACAGCAGGTGGAGAATTAAGCTGCCAGCAATCTGCATTGGCTTCAAAACCGCCATCCACTATAAACTGACCTGCGGGAGGTGTAGGGCAGCCACTGGCTGAGCCTTTGAAGAAGTAGATATTATCTAAGTAAACATTTTTGCTACCATCACCACCATCATATTTTAATTGAATAACATCAGCCAAATTAACAGGTGCTGGAAATGCCGATAAAGGAATATCTATACCACTCCATCCATTAGTAGGTACCGTAAGTGTATAAGCAACTTCATTACCTGCACCAGGGCTAATGAGGGATACTCTTAGCGTAGTGGCATTGGCAGAGTAATAATCAAGGTGTAAGAAGTCATACTCAGAAACATTTTGACTACTTCCTAACTGATTTCCTTGATAATTGAAATTGGGATAAGCCAAGGTATTATTTCCTGCAACTGATATTTGTCCAGCAGTAGCAAAGCCCGATTGCCCCCAATTAGGATTAAAGTCTGTGCCTGCTACATTGGTATAAGTATCACTGAAGATAGAGAGTACATCTACTGCTGGCCTTGTAGGCACAGGTGCAGCTACTATAGGTATAGTAGGTGCTGCTGGAGATTTCCAGAAAAAGATATTATCTAAGAAAATATCACTACCACCATCACCACCATCAAATTTGAATTCTTTCACTCCATCCAGATTAACGCCTGCAAATGTAGATAAAGGGATATCTACACTACCCCATCCTGAAGTAGGAACGGTTAAAGCAAATGATCTTTCTTGACCATTAGTACCTATAAGAAATACATTCAATGCATTTGCATTGACTGAATAATAATCAAGGTGTAGAAAGCCATAAGTAGAAACATTTGCACTGTTGCCTGAACCAGCAATATCTATCCCTTGATAATTGAAATTAGGATAATGCCTAGTATTATTTCCTGCAATCAGTGTTTGTGCAGCAGTGGTAAAGCCCGATTGTCCCCAATTAGGGTTAAAGTCTGTACCTGCCACATTTATATAGGTATCACTAAAGATAGAGAGTACTTCTGATGCAGGTTTTGTAGGCACAGGAGCAGCAGTAGGTGGCGTTACTGGGTTTCTGTAGAAATAGACATTGTCCATATACACATTAGGCAAGGAACCAGAAAGTACCATTTGTGCCAAGTTTGCTCTGGAATTAAGTCCTGTAAAGGAAGAAAGAGGAATATCCAAGCTCACCCAATTACTAGTGCTTATTCTGGGGCTGGTAAAAGTTATTTCGTGATTTGAATCATTATTTCCACCAAATGCACCATCAACACCAACATCCGCCAAAAGTACTTTAAAGTTATTTGGCAAGTTAGTAGGGTCTGGTGTCCAAATATCTAGGTGTAAAGTCGTCATACCTGAAGCATTCACTGGAGGTGATAGAAATTCAATACCCACAAAGTTAAGGTTGCGGTAGCGTATTACATCGTCACCTGCCACTTGTACAAAAAACTCATCTACCGTTGAAAACAGATAACGTGCGTTCCATGTATTCACAGGTACATTTGTATAGGCATTGCTATAAAGCGAAATAACATCACTTGGGTTTCGGGTTGGAGGAGTTGGCGCTGCAGTTTCTGGACCTACTGGATCACCAACAGAAGTAATCTCTAAAGAGCCAATAGCAGCTGTTTCGCCTAGCTTAGCAGTAATGGTGGTGGTACCAGCATCTATTATTGACACTATTCCTTCATCATTCACGCCTGCGACAGTTGGGTTAGAAGAGTTAAATGTAAAGTAGTAAGGTGATGCACTCACTGACTGACTTACACCACTAGGTAAATTTACAGATGCCTGTAAGCCACCAAGGGTGAGGTTCTCCCCAGTTTCAGCATCATCTTTTACCTGATTCTGACCAGTTAGAATAAGACCAGTTACTGGACCAAGATTAGGTAGCTTTTCAAACTTTACCTCATCAATCCAGAAAGTATAACCTCTACCATTTTCAGCACCAGCAGAATAATAAAGCAGTCCTTTTTCTGCGGTGAGCTTTGAAGCATCGGGAATTGGAATGACTACTTTTTGCCAGTTAGAGTTCACAGGTAATCCTGCTAGAGCAACCACGTATTTGTTCTCTCCTAAGTCATTACCAAAACCAAGTTCAGTAATATTGGCGGGCTGGCTTGACTTGATATAAAACGTAAGTGCATTATAGCCAGATAGATTTCTTCCGCTTGTACTAAAAAAGACACCTCCAGCAAAAGCACCATTAGGGCTATTCTCATCTGGCACTGAAAAGCGCATAGATTGTGTTGAGCCGTTGTAAGTCTCTCGAGTTTCTATTTGGAAAGCAGTTACATCTGACCCTCCAAAGGCAGCATACTGCAAATCACCAGTGAAGTCATCTATAAAAACATCGGGCGTTGTCGGAAAAGAAACGGGTTGCAATTCGTCTATGTCCCTTGTATCGCAACCTAGCATCAGGAGTAACCCGACAAGGAGAACTTTGATTGTATAAATGGATTGTGTATTTTTCATTTTAATAAGATTTTTTTAGATATTTAATTGCTAATATTTTGTTGTACTTAATTATTAATATTTATTTGAATGTAGGTGCGTATTTCCCATTCGTTGCCATTAGGAAAACCAAATGCAGTAGGGTCAGGTACAAATTGACCTCCAGCATTGACACCTTCTATTGGTGAATACCTGTTTGAGAATTGATTGAGGGTACGATAAGTAGCTCTAAGCCCTAGTTTAGTTCCAGGTAGTGCGATCCAGTCAGGTCTGCCTAATTCTACAGAAATATAAGCGGCTAACTGTAACGGAAATGTA
>JBBRUH010000566.1:0-3171 GCA_038248005.1 Cytophagales bacterium
AAAGGAGAACTAAAAATAAAAGGAGTAGAGATAGATAAGTTAAAGTTCAAGGTAGAGCTGATAGATACCAACGGAAATGTAGTAGCTGTAGCTAATGAAGAAGTCATCCAAGATTATATGCCTATTTTTAGAAGTGGTGATATAGTACCTGTTCATTTTTCTGTGTTTAAGCAAAATACTAAGGCTCCTTCTCTTCAAAAAGTGAAAATGACTATCACTGACAAAGACATTCAAGCCTCTAATGCTAAATTTGAACCATCTCCTGAGATTTCAGTAAATTGGTCTTTTAAGAAGCCTGCAAATTTTGATATTAAGCTAAGAGAGCGAAATAATGCCTTTGCTCCAATAGCTTATTTGAAAGGAAAAACAAGACATAACCTTGTCATAGAAGTAGAAAATACGGGTAATTCTACTATACAAGCCTTAAAATTAGAGATTCAGTGGCTAGATGCGAATGGAAAAGTATTGGAGAGTAGAGACAATATCATTAACTATAGCTCTATGCCCAAAATCAAACCTGGTCAAACCCGATTAGATTGGTTTATAGAAACCCTCGCTTTCCCTGATAATGTTATCAAAGGATATAAATTAAATGTAGTAAGTATTGAGTAATCAAATTCAAATGGCAGTGTCATATTACAGTGGTAACACTCTTGTCAGGCTAAACTATGCATGTTCAGACTTTCCCGTGGTTCGTGTCTTTACGAACCACCACTGATTTCGGTTCGTGAAGACATGAACAGAGGATTAAGAGGACTATGATTGTTTTGGTTAATTCCCAAAACAACCATAGTCATTTCCTAATAAGCAGATGGTCAAAATTAGTTCGCACTATAATCTTACTATAAAGTACTGATTATCAGAATCTTACTAAGATAACTCATGACTTAACTAAATAACTATCTCTTTAATAAGCTCTTGCAAAAAGAACTCTCTGAGTAGAAGGCTTTCCAGAATAAATACAAACGCCTTCTTCGCTTTCATTGTCAAGAGGAATGCAACGAATCGTAGCTTTAGTTTCGTCTTTGATTTTATCTTCTGTCTCAGGAGTGCCATCCCAGTGTGCTGAAACGAATCCTCCTTTATCATCTAAAATTTGCTTAAGCTCATCATACGAGTTAGCAGGAGTGATATTATCTGCCCTGAAGTCAAATGCTTTTTTATAAATATTTGCTTGCATCTCTTTTAGCAAAGCAGGAATCATAGCAACTACCTCATCAATTGAGACTACTTGCTTAGCACCTTCTTCACCTCTTTCTATATCTCTACGGGCTACTTCTATAGTATTATTTCCTAAATCTCTAGCACCTAATGCTAGGCGAATAGGCACTCCTTTCATCTCCCAATCTGCAAACTTAAAGCCTGGTTTGTAGCTATCTCTGTCATCATATTTGACAGAAACATTCAATGCTTCTAAGGCTTTTTTGATTTCACTTACTTTTTGCGAAACAAGTTCTAGCTCTTCATCAGTACGATAAATAGGCACAATCACTACTTGTATGGGAGCCAACTGAGGTGGCAATACCAATCCATTGTCATCAGAGTGAGCCATTATCAAAGCACCCATTAGGCGAGTGCTTACTCCCCACGAAGTGCCCCAGACATACTCTAAACCACCTTCTTTGGTAGCAAACTTTACATCAAATGCTTTTGCAAAGTTCTGCCCTAAAAAGTGAGAAGTTCCCGCTTGAAGTGCTTTTCCATCTTGCATAAGAGCCTCTATGCAATACGTTTCTTCTGCTCCTGCAAAGCGTTCATTGGCTGTTTTGATGCCTTTGATAACAGGTACAGCCATACATCTTTCGGCAAAATCAGCATATACATGGAGCATCTGTTCAGTCTCTTGAATGGCTTCTTCACGAGTAGAATGGGCTGTGTGTCCTTCTTGCCAAAGAAACTCAGTAGTGCGTAAAAAAAGTCTAGTACGCATTTCCCAGCGAACTACATTCGCCCATTGATTAAGCAGAATAGGTAAATCTCTATATGATTGAATCCAATTTTTGTAGGTGCTCCATATTACAGTCTCTGAGGTAGGTCTTATGATAAGTTCTTCTTCTAACTTAGCCTCAGGATCTACAATGATACCGCTGCCATCTTCTGCATTTTTGAGGCGATAATGCGTTACTACGGCACATTCTTTGGCAAAACCTTCTACGTGTTTTGCCTCTTTGCTAAGGTAAGATTTGGGGATAAATATAGGAAAATAAGCATTGCTATGTCCAGTAGCTTTAAACATACGGTCTAGCTCAGCTTGCATCTTTTCCCAGATAGAAAACCCATAAGGTTTGATAATCATACAGCCTTTGATAGGTGAATGCTCTGCCAAATCAGCTTTTTTTACGAGTTCATTGTACCATGCAGAATAATCTTCGCTTCTTTTAGTAAGTCCCTTGCTCATATCAGAGTTTATATTGTGTTTAGCTAACTTTTTAGCGTATTTACTTGTTATTATAATAACTAAGTGTTAAATTTAGATTACAAAGATAAAACTTATCTGATAAATAGAAGTACTTTCAACTTATTTTGAGGTTTTATCGTACTATATTATATATTTCTTACTCAGAAAACAACTTTCATCACATACATAAACAATCAATCATGAAAAATAAAATTTTAATACAAACCTTTACTACTCTCTTTCTTGGAGTGATGCTTTGGAGTTGTGGCTCTTTGGAAAAAGTTACTCAAAATAACCAAGAATATGATGACGTATATTACACAGCTACTGATCGCAAAGCAGCAGCAGAAGCCTATGCAAGCACTGCTACTACTACAAATTATAGTACGCCTGTCACAAATACAGAAGAAAATCCTGTAATGACTTTTGATAATCAGAATGTAGATTCGGATTATATTTCTCGTTATGAGCAAAGCAGACTATATGGTGGTGATAGCTATAGTGCTGATTCCTATTATGATCCCAACTATATACGCAATGATAATAATGTCCCGACAGTAGGATATGTGGATCCATATTATAATAATTCTCATGCTTACAACAATAATTCTTGGGGTGCTTGGAATGGGAACGGACATAATCCTTACCAATCTTCTGGATGGTCCGTAGGAGTAGGTAATGGTTGGAACAATGGCTGGAATAACGGTTGGAACAATGGCTGGAATAACGGTTGGAACAATGGCTGGAATAACGGTTGGAACACTGGCTGGAAT
>JBBRUH010000567.1:0-3166 GCA_038248005.1 Cytophagales bacterium
AATGGTATGTTTTTTCTAGCTACTGCCTTTAACGGCAATATAGGTGCTTGGAACACAAGTGCGGTAACGGATATGGGTGGTATGTTTATTGGAGCTACTGCCTTTAACCAAAATATAGGAACTTGGAATACAAGTGCGGTAACGGATATGGGTAATATGTTTAATGGAGCTACTGCTTTCAACCAAAATATAGGAACTTGGACGTTAAATGCTGCTGTAAACTTGGGTAGTATGCTTGATGATTGTGGTATGAATACCAACAACTATGACGCTACCCTGATAGGCTGGGCAAATAATCCACTTACGCCGAACGGTCGCTCACTTGGTGCATTTGGACGTACTTATTGTAGTCCAGCAGCGGTAACGGCACGAAATACACTTACTACTACTAAAACTTGGACTATCACAGGAGATATATTCTCTTGTCCTCCTCTTCCCTCCCAACCCCTCGGCAATAGAGGGATGTATTTTGATGGGGTAGATGATAATGTGAATATAGGAGATATATTCGCCACTGCTTTTGCTTCTACCTTCACGGTGGAGGCTTGGGTAAAACTTGATTCTAATGCTTCGCAAGATGGAAGTATTCTTTCAAGATGGAGGTCAGGAAGTTGTGGAAGCTTTGTGCTTCAAGTACGTCCTAATGGACAAATATTTGTAAACGACAATGATAATGTTTCACCTAATTTGCAGACAGCAGCTGGTGTTATTATACCTAACAAGTGGTATCATATTACTTATACCTATCAAGTGGGGATTAAAGAAGAAATATTTGTCAATGGAAGTTCAGAAGCTTCTCAGACTATGGGAGCAATGAATAACATAGGTGCGTGTGTAACCGATGTAATTATAGGAGGAGCCGCTACAACTACGTCAGCATCCAGTCGAAATTTTAAAGGTCAAATAGACGAAGTACGTATTTTTGATACTGTCCGTAGTGCAGCTCAAATCCAAACCGACATTTCAAGTACCACGCCAAACGGTGCAATAGGGTATTGGAATTTTGAAACAAGCACAGGAACAACAGCAACAAATACAGGCACAGCAGGAGCAGCAGCTAACGGAACCTTAGGCGGAGGCGTAGCAGCACAAACTCCACTTTGGGCATTGCGTGTAACTGACAATACAGATAATGGTAGTGCAGGCTTAGGCTCTTTGCGTCAAGCTATTACAGAAGCTAATACAGATACTGATAAAGATTATATTGATTTTAGTATTCAGCAAAGTAATGTAGCTACAGTAAGTACAATTACACCTGCTTCGGCTTTCCCTACCGTAACTAATCCGATATTTATTGATGGTTATTCTGCCTTTGGGTCTTCTGAAAACAGCTTTACTTTAGCCCAAGGGAATAATGCTGCTCTGCGTGTGGAAATTAACTGTCAAAATTTGACCTCGGCACAAAAGCCTTTCGTGCTTAATGGGGTAAATACACTCGTCAAAGGTCTTTCCTTGTATGGTTTTAATGATGTTACTGCTACTATTTGGTACTATTTTGATGTAGCGGGTGCTAATAGTGAAATTTCAGGTAATTTTATTGGTTTAAATGCCAATGGAACGGGAAGTGCTGAGCCAGGCAAAGGGATATTTTTATCTTTCTCAGTCCTCAATCTTATTGTATCAGATAATGTAATAGCCAATCAATACATTGGAGTAGAAAACTATTCTTCTAATTCGTTAATAATCAAAAACTTATTTGGTGTTAGCCCCACGGGTTGGACAAGGTTAGAAAATACTTTTAGTATCGTAGATGGTGGAGGCACTAACCTGACCATTCAGGAAAATGTACTGGTGAGTAATAATGAATTGAATGGGACAGGAGTAATAGTCAAAGGAAATTTTATAGGTACTGACCCCTCAGCTACACTTAATTTAGGAACAAGTACAAGTTCTGGCTTTAAGGTGAATGGTAATAATTCAGTTATTGGAGGTACGGTTGTAGGAGAGATGAATGTGATTGCTAATAATGTAGGTTATGGTGTGGAAGTTACTGCAGGAACAGGCAATAAAATCTCAGGGAATAGCATCTATGCAAATACTCTTGGCGGTATCGGACTCTTCTCAGGCGGCAATGCCAATAAAGTTGCTCCAGTCATTACCTTAGCTACGCCAATCCTTATCTCAGGTACTTGTGAAAGCGGTGATATTGTAGAAGTATTCGATAATAACTCGGGAGAAACACAAGGAAGAACCTACTTAGGCGATGCCACAGTAACAGGTACAGATTGGACGTATCTAGGGACATTTGCCTTAGGTAATGCAGTTACAGCCACAGCAACCAGCACTGCAAATAATACTTCGCCTTTTTCAGCAAGTGCTATTATTGTAAATTCTACTCCTGCTACTGCCCTTAGCTTTGATGGTGTAGATGATTATATATTGATTCCAAGCAATTCTGCATTTGAAACCAGTACAATGACCGCAGAACTATGGTTTCGCCCTACTTTTGCTTCTGCCAACGGGCAAAATCCTTGCTTGCTTGCCTTGCGTGACGGTTCAGCCACTACACGTATTAGCTACCATATCAAAAATGATTATAGTGGGGCAGTGGTGTGGAATGGGCTTACAGAAAGAACAGTAGCTTATGCTTTTAACCCTGGTGAATGGTATCATATAGCCTTTGTAAGTACTACAACTGATACTGAAATTTTTGTCAATGGCGTTTCCATAGGATTAAGTGGCAATGGCATCAATACTGCTCAAACAGGGCATCCACTTGTTATTGGTTGGTCTAATGATGTGGTCGTATCAGAAGAGTATTTTACGGGTGATATAGATGAACTTCGTATCTGGAACTATGCCCGCTCATGTGCTGAAATCAGTGAAGGAGCTTCTGCCTGCTCACTTTCAGGAGGAGAACAGGGTTTAGTGGCTTATTATAATTTTGATCAGGGGAGTGCCAATGTAAATAATACAAATGAAAGTATCCTTTCTGATGCAAGTATTAATGAATTAAATGGTACTCTGAATAACTTTGCACTGACGGGAGCTACCTCCAACTGGGCAGATGGAAGTGCGAATGGTATCTTTAATACTTGTTTTTTTTCTGGCTTGTCTAATGAAATTAGAGTCATTGACTTTTTAAATGGCACCGAAATCACCAACGGAGATATAACTCCTGATGTAGCAGATAATACTGATTTTGGTTTGGTAAGTATAGGTAATT
>JBBRUH010000568.1:0-3161 GCA_038248005.1 Cytophagales bacterium
AGTGGTTGTATGACAATTTTTGTGGTAAATAGTAAATCTAGCATCTTTAATATATCTAACTTTTTCATTATCAGGTAGATATATTTTCAAAGTAACTTTAATTATTCATTCTCCACAAAAATTGTCAAATAAACATATAAGTTTGATTTAATGAATTATCAAGAATAAATCCATACAAAATATTGAGAGAGAAACTCTTATAATTAAAGTATTAACAAAAATTAGGACATTTCAACGATTTTGAAAAATAAATTGCTTTCCCCTCAAAAGATTTATGATAAATAGATAAAATTGCACAACCATTTAAAAGTGGCATCTTGAATAAAATTAGGATTAGATGAGAAAGTCTGTTTTTATAAAGTAATCTTAGAGATATGAAAAAAATTTTAGAGCAAATTGCCCTTAATCCTAAGCAAGACCATCATCTGTTGGTCGCTTTGGTAAATGAAATTCGCCCTCGCTATACTAAACAGACTGATAAAGCTATTTCTCAGATAGAAAATCTTATTGCTTTACTTAATACCTATCCTGACTTAAATCTAGGATTCTCTAAGTATTGGCTACATCTTACCCAAAAACGGACTAGTTTAAGGATGCTTACAGACCTTGGAATACATTCCAACCTTGGTTTTTTTGCAGAAACAAACAATAAAATCGCTCATAGGATTTTGCCAGAAATACAGAATGAAAATAGTTTTACCTATCTCTTAGAAAATGTTTTTTATAAAAAGACAGATTATCTTTGGGTAAGTGCAATCCCTAATCAAGTATGGATGCGTCTTCTCAAAATGCTTGAGATTCGTCCAGTATGGGAGCTAAATCAATCACATCTCTCAACAGAGCAGATTTTGAATGCTTTTTTGATTATTTCATTGCGAATTACGACCATAGGGCTTGACCCTGAAATGGTGGATAGACTGCCTGAGTTAGAGAAGTTTGGTTCACCTTTTTTGGCTCAAAATGAAGAGGTAGATAAATACATTCACTTATTTAAAAATAATCCTGATTTTGACAGAACTACTGAAAATGGTGATTATAAGCAACTTACGGTGATGCTTTCTCAGTGTGATAACTATATCAAAATCATTCGCAAGAGCCGTGAAAAACATGGTATTAGTTTAAATATTACTTATACTCTCTTACGCCTTTCTCAGAATATCCAGCGTCTAAAAATTTTGCTTGCTTTATTGGTCAAAAATAATAACATACCTGAGTATCAAGGCGAGGTTAATTTTTTGAAGCAAGCAGTCAGGTTTGGTAATAAAAAGAACAGTATTTTTGAGCATATTAGCAATAATATCAGTTTACTGGCATTTCAAATTACAGAGCATGCAGGCAAAACAGGTGATCATTACATCACTTCTAACCGCAAAGAATACTGGAAAATGTTTAGGTCTGCTGCCTCAGGAGGTTTTATTGTAGCTTTTTTGTGTGTATTCAAAAACCTAATTTTCTATCTCAATCTAGCACCTTTTGGACGAGCTTTCTTTTATAGTATGAACTATTCTTTTGGGTTTATTATTATTTATGTGACCAAGTCAGCCTTAGCTACCAAACAGCCTGCTATGACTGCTAGTAGGATTGCTCAATCACTAGATGCTCGTCAGACCAAGGAAATAGACTATGCTGAGAAATTTGCGACACTCATTGCGAAGATCTCTCGCTCACAGTTTATTGCCTTTGTGGGCAATGTGTTAGTGGCTTTTCCAGTAGCATTCGTACTTGCATTGGTGTATTCTTTCTTGATGGATGAGTCATTAGTAGATGAAGAAAAAGCACAAATAATGATTGATGATTTGCATCCTACTCGTAGTTTGGCTCTTTTCCATGCAGCTATTGCAGGAGTTTATCTCTTCTTAGCAGGACTTATCTCGGGCTATTATGACAATAAAAATATCTCTAACCAAATCCCGCAGCGTATTCGTGAACATCCATTTTTAAATAGAATACTACCCAAAAAATCGATTTATGATTTCTCTCATTATATAGATCGAAACTTAGGAAGTCTAGCAGGAAATTTTTATTTAGGGATTTTCTTAGGTTGTACTGGTATTGTAGGAGAGTTTTTGGGCTTGCCTCTTGATATAAGACACATTACCTTTGCTTCTGGTAATCTTGGTTTGGCGATTGTGAGCTTAAATAATCAGATTAGTTCTTGGGAGATATTTGTGAGTTTTATAGGAGTCATGGGGATTGGCTTTATGAATTTTGTTGTCAGTTTTAGTCTTGCTATCACAGTTGCTATGCAGTCTCGCAGAGTAAACTTCAAAGAAAGCAGAAAAATATTTGTAGGGCTTCGTAAGTTCTTTTTCAAAAAACCAGTAAGGTTTATTTTTCCTCCTAAAAAAGGTGAATTATCTATGACTAACCCTGATTTAGAAGGAAAACACTAAGGAGTAGATGAGTTTATGAATTATTATTCTTTAACTGGCTAGACTTACAAGTATTTCATTCTAAGTAGATGGTTAAAATTAATTTATATTTTAATTAAGACCTTGATAGATTTTGATGATAGACCTTTCGGGTGGTAAACTGATTATTAAAATCTTACTAAGGAACAATAATTAAATAAAGTGATAAGTTAGTTTAGATAAAAATCTCATTATCAGATTATTACAAACTCATCACTCACCATTTATACTAAATTTGTTCCCTTTTCTGGCTTGATTCGGTTAAGAGATTGATTGATTTGATAAATGAGTGTACCATCCTCAGTAAGTGCAATCTCAAAAATGCTATTAGATTGCATTTTATCTAAAACCTCTTTAGCTTCAGCTATGGAAGTCTGTAGTGAAAGAGCAGCTTCTGCAATAGTGATTCTGCCTTCTTGTGCTTGAGCTTGGCGAAGCACAGCCACTTCTGTTTGATTAATGGTTGTTCTTTTCTTATTTTGATTTGCACTTCTAATCATAAAAATCCCTGTAAGCAAAGGAACTAGACCAACTATGACTACCATAACAAGATCTGCTGCAAGACTATTTTTGCTTGTGCCGTGATCTCTACCAAGAATCATCCCAGCAATCATTAGAAGACCAAAAATAATTAGGATAACAGAAGAGATTTTTTTGAATTTTTCCATATATTTAATTAGACAAGTATTTTGATTTTTATACTCAATAAACTCAAAATAGTTGCTTATTTATTATTTATAATTTCTATAC
>JBBRUH010000569.1:0-3159 GCA_038248005.1 Cytophagales bacterium
CTGTTATTTGACACTGTTATATGATTATTCCTCATACGCCCAATCAATACCATTTTTGAGGTCTTTAACAATTAATCCTGCAGATTTAAAATAAGTACGGATTTTATCTACAGTATCATATTTTTTCTCTGCCTTGGCTTCTTGATAAAGTTCTAATAGACCTTCTACCAAGCCTTCTTGGTCATTGACTCTTTCTTCTTGTAAGCCCAATATATTTTCTACCATTTCTATAAAAAAGCTTTTCATTCTCTGAAAAGTTTCTGCTGAAATCGTAGCAAGGCTTTCGGGAGAGACATAAAATGAATTGATTTTTTTGACAATATTGGCAAGCTGTCCTAGTGCCATGGCTGTATTAAAATCATCACTCATTCCTCTGAGGGCATTATCACAAAATCCGTTGATTTGTTGGTCTAGTTTTTCATCTAGTTTGCCTGCTTCCGTAGGATATGCTAGTTTTTTGAGGATGTTTAAGCCATTGATAATACGCTTGTAGCCTTTTCGAGCCGCCAAAAGTGCTTCACCTGAGAAGTCAAGCGTACTTCTATAATGTGCTTGTAAGATAAAAAAACGTGCGGTCATAGGCGAATAACCTTCCTCCAAAAGCACGTGCTCACCTGAAAAGACTTCTTCAATCGTGATAAAATTAACAAACTCTTGCCCTTTTTCTTGAAAGATAGCCAAATGTGCTGCACTTCCTAAATCAGTAAGGTTTTTATCTTCCTTCATTTTTTTCTCAAACTCATCTGCCTGAGGTTGTTTGAGAGCCAATACTGCTTCTATTAATTCTTCGGATACGCCTGCACTTTTCAATTCTGAAACAGCTTCTTCACTCCATCTAACACGAGGCGATTTACCCATTTTGACACCATTGACAGTAATCATGTTGTTGTGCATCCAGTATTTTACAGGAGCTTTGCCAGTAGCTGCTTTGGCTTGTGCTATCTCACACTCATGGTGCGGAAACATCAAGTCCATTCCTCCTCCGTGTATGTCAAAGGTCTCTCCTAAGTACTTGGTACTCATTACGGTACATTCTAAATGCCAGCCAGGGAAGCCTTCACTCCAAGGGCTATTCCAACGCATCATGTGGTCTTTAGAGGCTTTTTTCCAAAGTGCAAAATCAGCAGTATTGCGTTTTTCTTGTTGTCCCTCTAGTTCACGGGTATTTTCAAGTAAATCATCTAAGATACGTCCCGAAAGTTCGCCATAGTTTTCGGTTTCATTGTATTTTTTGACATCAAAATAAACTGAACCTTCTGACTCGTATGCAAAGCCTGCATCCATAATTTGCTGTATCAATTCCATCTGCTCTAAGATATGACCTGTAGCAGTGGGTGAGATATTGGGCCGCTGTACATTGAGAGCATCCATGAGTGAGAGATAAATATTGGTATATCGGTTGACTACCTCCATAGGCTCTACTTGGTCTAGCTTGGCTTGCTTAGAGATGCGGTCTTCTTCATTATCTCTGAGGTGCCCTACATCTGTGATGTTGCGGACATAGCGAACTTTAAAGCCTAAATAGGTAAGGTATCTCTTCACTACATCAAAGAAAATAGCAGGGCGAGCATTGCCAATATGAGGATTATTATAGACCGTAGGCCCACATACATACATCCCTACATTGGGTGCATGCAAGGGTTCAAATTCTTCTTTTTGCCCAGAAAGAGTATTGTATAATTTTAGTTGGGGGATAAAGCCTTGTTTGCTCACAGATATTTTTGGTTAATTTATCAATGCTATTTAATCAGCAAATGTATAAATATTTTTGAGCTTTTAAGGCTTAAAGAAAAGTTAAAGTCTAAAAGAAGGTATATTAAGAGATAGATAAAAGGAATGATTTAAAACCTGTTAAATCACTCCTTTTATTCTTTACCAAAGCGGTGACTTACTCTACTACTATTTTTTTCATCACCTTACCGATTTGCAAAGTATAGAGACCAGAAGCGAAATCACTTACTCTTAGTTTCATTAATTGAGTTTCGGCGGGAGCTTCTCCTGTAGCGATTACCTTACCGTAGCTATCTCTCAGAATCCACTCTTGGGCTTTCTCTTGTGCAGTACTAAACCAAATATTACAATCTGAATTTGATGGATTAGGATACACAGTAAAGTCAAACTCAGATAAAGCAGGGTTGGTACTTCCTACATCTGCTTGGTTTTCACGACCACCAGGGGCATCTACCAAGAATGGAATATTAGCCTCTTGTGCTTGATAGATTTCTTTTGTAACCTCATCTTGAATAAAGACTACAATCTTAAAATCATTGGGCGTAATATCTTGTGGAGGCTCCCAAGTCAAGTTAATCGGGAAGCCAGCATTTAAATCATCCCAAGTTAGTCTGGTAGCACCTGATAGACTCGGTATAAATTCTCTTGCTATATTCCTGAAATCCTCAAAAGGAGCAGGTAGTTGTCTTTCTATAAGGCATATCTGTACTAAAAAAGGATTTGGAACAGGCAATGCACTTAAATTTTGAGATAAGTCAAATTGTAATCTTAAAGCACTTTGTCCATTTGCAGGGTTTAGCAAAAGAGTAGATATCCTAATACTTGGTTGGCTTAGAATTCGCTGTGTTTGTGCGGCCTTAAATTCATCCCAATATCCTGTTGCAGCTGTAAAGTCTTGTGGGTTCTTCTGAAAAGGATTACCACCATCTATCAATGTTCGAGTCAGACTAGCTATGTTATAATACAAGGCACGGGCACTATTATCAGCAATGTTTCTAAGAATTGTAATATTAGGGTCACTGATAGGGAAACTGGTAAGATATCGAATAATAAGAGTTTTTTGTGAATCATCCGGCCCTAATATCTCATTGAGTTCTTTTTCAGAAGCAGCATTAGTGATGGATTGAGTATTCGTAAAATGTTCCACAAGAGTTAATCTATCTCTTTCTGTAATCAAGACTGTATCTACTGCAAAGCCATCAAAAGTAGCATTTGCAGGATTATCTGCATTACTACCAAAAGCAATCCTAAATCGAACTACTCCAGTACCATTTTGTACTGCATCTTTTTGCACATCATCTAATGGAAATTTTGCGATTTTCCATCCGATATCTTTTCCAGACCAGCCTACTTTAAGAGGATTATCTATAATACCTATTTCGGTAGTAGGTGATCCTAATAAGTTTTCTTGATTATACCATTCTACTC
>JBBRUH010000570.1:0-3144 GCA_038248005.1 Cytophagales bacterium
AATGATGGTTGATCCGAAATACGGCGGTTCGGGTTTAGATAGTGTTTCCTATTGTTTGGCATTGACCGAAATTGCTAAAGTTGATGCTTCAGCTTGCGTTATTATGTCTGTAAATAATTCTCTAGTTTGTGCTGGTTTGGAGAAATATGCTTCTGAAGAACAAAAGATGAAATATCTTGTTCCGCTAGCAAAAGGTGAAGTAATTGGTGCTTTTTGTTTGTCAGAGCCAGAAGCAGGAAGTGATGCAACTTCACAAAAAACAACGGCTATTGATAAAGGGGATTATTATTTGTTGAACGGAACAAAAAACTGGATTACAAACGGTGCGACAGCTTCGACTTATTTAATAATTGCTCAAACGGATGTTGAGAAAGGACACAAAGGTATTAACGCGTTTATTGTTGAAAAAGGTTGGCCAGGTTTTGATATTGGATTAAAAGAAAAGAAAATGGGGATTCGTGGTTCTGATACGCATTCACTGATGTTTACAGATGTGAAAGTACCTAAAGAAAATAGAATTGGTGAAGATGGCTTTGGCTTTCGCCTTGCGATGGAAACACTCAATGGAGGAAGAATTGGCATTGCAGCACAAGCACTAGGCATTGCAGCAGGAGCTTATGAACTTTCTCTGAAATACTCCAAAGAACGCAAGACTTTTGGTAAACCTATCTCTGAACACCAAGCCATTCAGTTTAAATTGGCAGATATGATTACCAATATCAATGCAGCTCGTTTGCTTACTTTGCAAGCGGCTCGTGTCAAAGATGCAGGGCTCAATTATGTCAATGCAGCAGCTCAAGCTAAGTTATTTGCCTCACAAGTGGCGATGGACACTACTATAGAAGCAGTGCAAGTACACGGTGGATATGGCTATGTAAAAGAGTATCATGTGGAGCGAATGATGCGTGATGCCAAGATTACTCAAATCTATGAAGGCACCTCAGAAATTCACAAAATCGTTATCGCTCGTGAAATCTTGAAATAATCACATTTTTATTGTCCTAAAATTTGGCGTTATCAAAAATTGGGTGTACTTTTGAAGTGCATTCAGTTTTTTTTGCTAATTAGTTAAGTCCAATTCAAGTCATAATTAATCAGTTTAAAGAACATGCGAACTAATTAAACTTAAAAATTATGGAAGATTACAACAAGATTATTGAATCTCTCTCAGTTAGATTTCAGAAAGCAAGGAATATTAAAATTCTACAATCTATCAAAGTAAGTAATCACTACGATGTAGAAAATTACATCTTATTGCTACACGAGGGAGAACTATCTTTTGGTGACGGCACACAAAAAGTAGAAAAGGGAGATATGTTATTCGTACCTGGTGGGCGACAAGCCATTATCAGTTATGGCATAGATGAACCCAAAAAAGTAATCGATAACGAAGAATTTATTAGTAATAAAGATAAATATTTTGTAGGTAACAAAGACCTCAACTTAATAGGAAAATCACCTAACTCTTTTAGCTACATCACATGTGAAGCGAAGGTTTTTGACTCTATCAATTTTTTTGCCTCCTTAGATATTCCTCCTTTTATCATCAAAGATAACCCTGGTCTAGCACGCCTTATCAAAGAAGTAGTGATAGAAAACGCAGCTGACCGTGCAGGTAAAAATAGGGTAGTAAAAATCAAGACTGAGCAAGTTGTGATTGAGATTATTCGTTATATCTTGTCTGAAGGTATGTTTGTAGAGAAATTAGCTACCAATAGCACTTATTTTAAAGATCCTCGCCTGATTGATATTTTTAATTATATCCGTCTGTATCTTGGAGGAGATTTATCTAATAAAAAACTAGCTGAGATAGCCAATGTATCAGAAGATTATGTAGGTCAGTATTTTAAGATGCTGACTCAAATCAATCCTCAAGATTACATTGAGTATCAACGTATGGAAATGGCAATTCACCTACTCCGCACTACCAATAAAAGTATCCGTGAGATAGGTCAAGAAGTAGGCTATAAAGATACCGCTTATTTTTGTCGCCGTTTCAAGATGATGTTTGGAATCCCTGCTGGCAAGATGCGTCGTCGTGATTCACTGATGAATGTATAAATAGACTTAGAAAATAAGTAATGAGTGATAAATGATGAGTAATGAGTCTTGTTAGTAAGATTCTGATAAGCGATTATTTATCCCAAAATTAAAATGTAAACTTATTTTAATAAATCATTTATTATAAAAAAGCACTGCTTAATCTCTAGGCAGTGCTTTTTGCATTTTTGGCAGAAATGATGGGCATTTAAATATAAACGCAAAAGAATAATATGACAAAATGACTTCTTTTTAGCCAAATGATGAATTGCCTTAATGACAATAAGACACTTATTATTTGGTTTTGGGCTTAGGCAAGGGCTTTGATATAAAGGTTTTAAATATTAATAAACCTCTAACCCTGAAAAAATCATGCGTTACAAAAATTGTGGTACTAATTCTCAAAAAAACTGGTTTGAATTGATGGATGAAGTCTTAGCTGGAGATGTGAAAGACTTTGCCAAAAAGTTTAAAAACTTCGGTGAGGAAGTGAAAGAAGCTGTAAACAGAGAGTTTGCAGAAAACACGCCTCTTATGAATGTAATAGAGACCGAAAATGCTTACAAAATACAGATAGCAGCCCCGGGTCTGAGCAAAGAAGCTTTCAAATTAAAGCTAGAAGAAAACCTATTACACGTCTCTGCTAATAATGAAGTAACTCTTCCTGAGGGTGAAACTTATAAGAAGAGAGAGTTTAACTTTTCTAAATTTGAGCGTAAATTTCGCTTACCCAAAGAAGTAGAAACAGAACAAATCCAAGCTCGATATGAGCAAGGTGTCTTACTAATCCATATTCCTAAAAAAAATCCTGATACTACGGAGAATGTAAGAGATATTCAGGTAGGCTAATCATTGCCTTACTAGAAAGCCATAGAGGGATAGATACTTCTTCATTCAAAGAAGTGTCTATCCTTTTTTTTGGAGAAATTTTTTAAGATAGCAAGTCATTCATCAGAATCGATTTCAATATTAGCGTTGTTACTTCTTGATTTTCAATGATTTACATCAATTTTTCATTTGAAAATCTTGGAATGATAAACTTTACTGCCTAATACAGGTGCTTTTCGTAAGCAATTTCCTATGTTTTCTATGTACATATATGGT
>JBBRUH010000571.1:0-3143 GCA_038248005.1 Cytophagales bacterium
ATCGGACCAAATTCCAGAAGGGTATTGCAAGGTAGAACCATTGACTTCTGCTCCTGCATTTCTACCTGTTTGACTAGAGTCTATTTGTCCGAGTACTATATCAGGCTCTTGGTAGGTTTCATTAGAAATACTTTTCCAGATAAAAACCCTATTTTGCCCTGTATCTGCTACGAATAGATGTCCATTGACAAGGCAAACCCCTCTCGGAGCAAGCAAAGGATGTGCTTTACTTCCTTTTAAAATATGTGCATTCTCTATAAATGTATCTTCTATTGTTTGAGTCATATTTTATTGTTTTTTGCCACTAAGGACACGAAGGTTTTCTCTGTGTCCTTAGTGCACTTCGTGGTAATTACTATTTTTCAACAAATCCTTGGCAATTGCTCGCCTGGTAGAAGTCCTACAACCCTTCTCCCTCCAATACTGCTTGTAAGCACTACTTTTTTAGGATGTTCTTCCACTACTTCGCCCACAATGGCTGCCGCTTCGCTTCCTGCTTGAGATTGTAATAAATGTATGCATTTTTCGGCAATTTCAGCCTTTACAAAAGCCACAAAAACGCCCTCATTGGCTACATACAATGGGTCTAAACCCAATATTTCGCAGGCACCAGCTACTTGTTCTTCTACAGGAATGTTGGCTTGTGAAATCTGTATGCCCAATTTTGTGATTTGTGCAATTTCATTCAAAACTGTAGCCACTCCGCCTCTAGTAGCATCACGAAGCAAATGAATATCTTCTCCAAATTCCTCTATCAAGATTTTGACGATGTCATTTAAGGCACGGCTATCGCTTTTGATTTCACTCTCAAAACTAAGTCCTTCACGCATAGACATAATGGCAATCCCATGGGCTGCTATTTGATTGCTGAGGATGATTTTATCACCTTTTTGAATATTTTGGGTAGAGATATTGGCTTTTGTGGGTACTGTACCGATGCCTGTAGTATTGATAAATATTTTATCGCCTTTGCCTTTTTCTACTACTTTGGTATCACCCGTAATGACCTGCACACCAGCCTCTTGACATGCTACTTTGATGCTCAATAAAATATCCCAAAAATCACTCATTGTCAAACCTTCTTCTATGATAAAAGACAAAGAAAGGTATTTGGGAACTGCTCCACACATAGCAAGATCATTCACGGTGCCATGCACTGCTAGGCTACCGATATTTCCACCAGGGAAAAAAATAGGCGAAATCACAAAACTATCTGTACTGAAGGCGGTTTTGCCCGAAAGTTCAAAAATAGCCCCATCGTGTTGGGTATCTAATAAATCGTTTTTTAATAGCTCAAACACACCACTTTCTAAAAGCTGATGTGTGAGTAAGCCCCCACTTCCATGCCCCAATGTAATGACATCAAAGTCCGTTTTGGGCAAAGGGCATTGCAATTGCATACTGAGTTTGCTCATTTTTATATCTTGGTTTTTCTTCTTGGAGAAAAATTAAACTTCTACTTCTTCTACTGTATTGTCTGCAAAATGATAATACGCTGCACAAGCTCCTTCGGAAGATACCATAGGTGCACCCAAAGGATTGATAGGCGTACATTTTTTGGCAAATTGACTGCACTCATGTGGTTTTTTGAGTCCTTTGAGTACTTGACCTGCAATACAATCTGGACATTCTTGTGCTTTTTTGAGCGAAATATTAAACTTGATATTGGCATCAAATTCGGCAAATTCAGGTTTTACAGTATAGCCACTCAAAGGAATTTCGCCTATGCCTCGCCACTCTCTATGGCTTACTTCAAAAACTTGTTTGATTACTTTTTGTGCTTCTGGATTGCCTTCGGCTTTAACTACTCGGCTGTATTGATTTTCTAGTTTGTATTCGCCTTTTTCTAATTGTCTTACGGTCATCAAAATTCCTTGTAATAAATCCACAGGTTCAAAACCTGTTACGACCATCGGGATTTTATATTTTGCTACCAAAGGCTCATACTCCGAAAGGCCCATAATAGTACAGACATGCCCCGCTGCTAAAAAGGCTTGAATGATGTTCTCTTCGTCATTGATAACGGCTTCCATCGCTGGAGGCACAAGCACTTGTGAGGCAAGTATGGAGTAATTACTAAGTCCTGCACGCTGTGCATGAACCACAGAAAGAGCATTGGCTGGTGCAGTTGTTTCAAAGCCTACTGCAAAAAATACAACTTCTTTATCAGGGTTTTCTTGAGCAATTTTTACGGCTTCTAGTGGAGAGTACAAAATACGAATATCTGCTCCTTCAGCTTTGGCTTCGAGAAGGCTTTTTTCGGAGCCAGGCACTCTGAGCATATCACCAAATGAACAAAGAATTGCTTTCTTTTCAAGGGCTAGATGTACAGCTTTGTCTATCAAATGCAAGGGAGTAACACAGACAGGACAGCCCGGCCCATGTACCATTCTAATTTTATCGGGTAAAAGGTTTAAGATACCATTTTTGACCAAGCTATGGGTTTGCCCTCCGCAAACTTCCATAATTGCCCAATTTTTTGTTACCGTTTTATGGATTTCTTCTAAGTATCTTTGGGCGAGTTCGGGATCTCTATATTCGTTTAGGAATTTCATAATTGAGTTTTTTTGTAAATGATTAGTTTAAATATTTTTATGCTTCATCAATCCAGTTTTCAAGTGTTAATCCTTCTATTCTTTCAAAATGTTTGGTGTTTTTCATAGTCGCAACTCTATATCCTTTTTGGAGTACAGATATGAATTGCTAAGAAGTTAATTGACTATTCATTCTTTCTCTTTCTTCTTTGCTGGGCATAAGTTCGTCTAGTTCTCCGATGCCCTCTAAATAAGAAAAAGTTTTGAGAGCCTCTTCTTCATCTACTACGCTGAGGGCTACGCCTACATGCACGAGTACATAATCACCTATTTTGGCGTGGGGTACCATTTCGAGGCTTGCCTCTTTGCGAATACCGCCAAATACTACTTTTGCCATTTGTACCAAGCCATTGTATTGGCTTTCTATGGATTCTATTTTTCCTGGGATTGCTAAACACATAATTTTGTAAGGTTATTTTTTTGTGAATATTGAGTATTATTTTTGGCTTGTTCTATCTGATAACAAGCCCATTGTCCAAGGCTGATACATTCATCATTGGGTGAGAGTTGTTTGTGAAAACACAAATTAAATTGTGCTGATAAAAATTC
>JBBRUH010000572.1:0-3135 GCA_038248005.1 Cytophagales bacterium
CATTTTGTCGCTTTATAAAAAATAGCTGAATACATGACATTTTATTGGAACACGGATTTGACGGATTTAACGGATGAGTCACAGATAAAAATCCGTATGAATCCGCTAAATCTGTGTCATCTGTGTTCCAAAAAAGCTAAATCTGTTTTTTGTTATGTACTCAGAAAAAATAGTAACCAACTATTCTCAATAGAGTGCGTTTTTCAATTACATTTTAAGCAAAAACGACATTTTGAGATGCACCCTTTTTTTACACACCTCCAAATTCCTAACGGAATGACAGGTTGTTTTTTTACTAACTAACTCACATGCTGACCACCATTGATGGCATAATTAGCACCAGTAATAAAACTAGCTTTATCAGAAGCCAAAAAAGAAACAAGATAAGCAATCTCATCCGTGCCTCCCAAGCGTCCCATCGGGATTTGTTGGATAATCTTTTCACGGATATCTTCACGCACTGCCATCACCATTTCTGTAGCAATATAACCTGGCGAAATGGTATTGACAGTAATACCTTTTTGAGCCGTTTCCATGGCAAGGGTTTTGGTGAAGCCGTGCATTCCTGCTTTGGCAGCAGAATAATTCGCCTGACCATACTGGCCTCTTTGACCATTGACAGAAGAAATATTGATGATACGCCCAAAGTTTTGCTCACGCATATCTTCTATCACATTGCGAGTACAGTTAAAAACACTGTCTAAGTTTGTGTTAATCACAGAATGCCAATCTTCTTCGCTCATTTTATGGAAAGGCTTATCACGAGTAATGCCTGCATTATTGACTAGAATATCTATCACGCCAATTTTTTCTTTGATTTCAGCTACCATTTTAGCACATGATACAAAGCTACACACATCTCCTTCCACCATGTCTATCTTAAATTTTATTGTCTTTTGCCATTCTTTTGCTTTTTCTTCATTTCGGTAGTTGGCTACTACCCTGAATCCATCTTCGTGAAGTTTTTGGCACATTGCAGTACCCAAGCCACCTGTAGAACCTGTTACAAGGGCTACTCTTTTGTTGTTTGCGTCCATATTAATTTAATTTTGTGTTTTTATAGTTTTTGTTGAATGTTAAATTACAAAAATATCTAACAGAATGCAATAAGGAAATAAAATTTATAATATTAAATAATTTTGGTCATATTTTAGCTTTTCCCATGACTCCGTTAGAGTTTAAGAAAGTTCCTTGGCACACTAAAATCTATTTCCTCACTACTGCCGCCACGATGAGGCTCATCAATGTGCCGATAAGCAGCTTCACTCTTAGCTCAAGAAAAGCCATCTGTGAAGGACTTGTGTCTTTGATGTCTTTGACGATTTTTTTATAGTTTTCTTCCCCAAATGATTCAATGCCTTGCTTAGGATTTTCTGTGAGTGTAGCAGTCAGATACTGGACGTGAGCCTCTAATACTTCTGGATGTAAGTATTCTAAAAAGACATACACAAAAAGAGAACCTATGCTTGCCATCAAGATAGTGCCTACTCCTCCTATCATAAAGCCTTCCCAAAACCGCATCCGACCTTCATTAATTTTAAAGCGATATAAGATATTGGCAATCACGATTACGCCCATATACACAAAGAAATCAGGCGATTTTGCCTCCGCCAAAAAGGGATTTTGATGTGTAAGATACATCACCCAGAAAAACAAGATAAAGGTAATGCTTCCAGCAAGACCTGTGAGGATAGCGGTATAAACTAAATTTTTAGGCATTTTGATAAAGTTGATTTTGATGAATAACCGCAAGTGATTTCCCTTGCAAGGTCTGCCCTATAAATGGACTATTTTTAGAATGTGAACGAATATCTTTTTCCTGCAATACCCAAGTTTTTTCGGTATCAAAGAGGGTAAGGTTGGCAGCTTCGCCTTCTGCTATTTTAGGAATCGGCAATTTAAGTATTTGACGAGGTTTATGGGTAATTTTTTCTAAGATTTTTTCTAGTGGTAAGGCTTTCTCTCCCCTTTTTAAATTTTGGGTATAGAGTACTGAGAAGGTAGTTTGTAAGCCTATTACCCCAAAATCAGCTAAGTCAAACTCCAGCTTCTTGCTCTCTTCATCTTGTGGACAATGGTCAGAAACTACTGCATCTATGGTATCATCTGCCAATCCTTCCCAAAGTGCTTCTTGGTCATTTAAGCTGCGGAAAGGTGGATTTACCTTCAAAAAAGTATCAAAGCCAAGCAAGTCAGCATCTGTAAAAGCCAATTGATGTGCGGCTATATCACAAGTAACTTGTAATCCTTTTTGCTTGGCTTCACGGACAAGCCGTACCGAACGAGCAGAAGAAATCAAAGAAAAATGAATCTTCCCACCAGAGTATTCTAGAAACTGCAAATCACGCTGAATCATCATTTCTTCGGCAAGTGCAGGCAACCCTTTCAAGCCGAGTGAGGTGCTATGTTTTCCCTCATGCATCTGCCCAAAGCGAGTCAGAAGCGTATCTTCGGGGCGATTAATCAGTAAACCATCAAAAAATTGGAGGTACTGCAATGATTTCACTAAAATATCAGAGTGCCACACGGGTTTTATACCGTCAGTAAAAGCAACTGCACCCGCCTTATACAAATCTATCATTTCTGTCAGTTCACGCCCTTCTGTCTCAAGCGTAACGGCTGCTGTAGGGTGCATCTTGACTAGCTGATGCTGATTATGATGTTGTATGTAGGCTAGGTTACTTTTATGCTGTATGACAGGTTGTGTATTGGGCAAAAGCAAGATTTCTGTAAATCCTCCTTCTTGGGCAGCTTCTGCACCAGAGAGGAGCGTTTCTTTGTGTTCTAAGCCAGGGTCAGGGATTAAGACACGCATATCTATCCAGCCGATAGATAGTTTTTTACCATTAGCTTCTATGATAATAGTATCAGAAGCAGTGGTGGGCAATTCAGTAATAGGTAGTATTTTTTGAATGATACCCTTCTCGATGTACAGATTGACGAGTTGGTGATGCCAGGGAGAATCTGTATCCCAAATTTGGCAAGATTTTATTAGACAGTTCATTAAAATTCAAAGGAACAAAAAAAAATGGTAAAAAGTAGCTTTTAGTCATAAATCTAATTTTTTGAAACTTATTTGGTTATCTGACAATTTTTGTGGAGAATGAATAATTAAAGTTATTTTGAAAATATATC
>JBBRUH010000573.1:0-3124 GCA_038248005.1 Cytophagales bacterium
CCTACAACAACGACAGGTCGTTCAACTTTACCCTGCCTAAATTCACTTTCATAAATTTTGCCCTGCTTAAAAACTTGAACAATCATTTTTTTAGAAAGCGCATTGACACATGAAACTCCAACACCATGAAGCCCTCCAGACACCTTATAGGTATCTTTATCAAACTTGCCTCCTGCGTGTAATACGGTCATCACCACTTCTAAGGCTGATTTACCCGACTTGTGTTGTCCAGCAGGGATACCACGCCCATTATCACGGACTGTGATAGAATTATCAGGGTGGATTTCTACTTCTATAAAATCACAGTAGCCTGCAAGTGCCTCATCTATGGAGTTATCTACTACCTCCCAAATAAGGTGGTGTAAGCCTCTGGCACCTACATCTCCAATATACATTGAGGGACGCATTCGCACTGCTTCTAATCCTTCAAGGGCACGGATATTATCCGCTGAATAATCTGAATTTATTTCCAGATCTTGGTTCTCAATAATTTCACTCATAATACGTAGTTTACAATTTGTAAAGATACGATTTTTTAGAGAAAAAATAGGCTTAAAGTAAAGAAAATCAAGTTTTTAAACCGAAAAAATGTTACAACAATTATATATAAATCTAAATCAAAACCATTTTGATAATTTCCTTTGATTTACTCAGTTAAGAATTCAATTTTGATATGAAAATACAAAGAAATTTGACTAAAGTTTAGTTAAAATAAGGAGTATGTGCTGATATGAGAGATGATTTTCTGGCTTGACTCGTACTCAAAAAAAAACCTCCATTGACTGCTCAATGGAGGTTTTTAAAAATATATCTTTATGACTAATTTGCCACTTCAAAACGGGCTTTTTTACCCTTGATTTTACGATTTTTCATTTCTTTGATGACACGATCTACATCACGTGAATCTACATCTACAAAAGCGTGTGCATCGTGTAAGTCAATCGCACCGATGGCACTTCCCTTGATTCCTAGTTCACCAGCAATAGCTCCTACGATGTCGCCTTTGCTGATTTTTTGATCTTTTCCGAGGTTAAGTACTAAGCGCTTCATATTGCTATTACGGCTTTCAAAACTTTTGTTACCTTCTTTGCGGTCACCTCTGTCACGATCACCATGTCTGCTACTACGTTCGCCTCTATCACGATCACCTCTTTCACGATCACCTCGTCTGCCACCACGTTCAGAAGGATTCTCAAGTTCAATATTTACTTGCTCACGCTCTGTAAGCGATAGGTCAGTAAATTTCTTGATAAGTGCAGCGATGATAGCCTGAGGCTCATATCCTTTTGCTAAAAGTTCTTGAGCGATAGGCTCATAATCAGCAAACTTATTTTCATCCATTACTCCTTGAAAAGAATTCAAGAAAGATTCTTGGCGAGCAGCCACTATATCTTTAACAGAAGGTACTTCCCCCTGAGGGATGCTAGTTTTAGCATAGCGTTCTATATCACGTAGTTTTTGAATATCTTTCCCTACCACAAAGGTAAACGAAAGCCCACTTTTGCCTGCTCTACCAGTACGCCCGATACGGTGTACATAATATTCTGGGTCAAGAGGAGTATCAAAGTTAAATACAGCTTCTACTTCTGGCACATCAAGTCCACGAGCGGCTACATCAGTAGCTACAAGCACACCTACTTTACCAGTTCTAAACTTATTCATTACTACGTTTCTTTGTGCTTGGCTTAAATCACCGTGCAAAGTATCTGCGGAATAATTCATTTGTTGTAAAGCATTGCTTACTTCATCACAGCGTATCTTGGTATTACAAAATACAAGCATTGATTTTAGCTGATGTTTTTCAATCAGGCGACGCATCAATTCAAGTTTTTGGTTTACTCTGACAGGGTAATAAGTTTGCTCAATGGTTTTATTGGTCAATTCTTTGCTTGCGATACGCACAATCTCTGGATTGGTCTGATACTTTTTGGTAAGCTCCATAATAGGCTTAGGCATAGTAGCAGAGAAAAACACAGTTTGGCGTTCTTCAGGCATTTGAGAAAGGATAAATTCAATATCTTCTTTGAAACCCATGTTGAGCATCTCGTCAGCCTCATCTAAAATGACGGTTTTGACATTGCTTAAATCAAGTGTACGGCGTTTGATATGGTCTATCATACGACCAGGTGTACCGATTACGATTTGAGGTTTTGCACGAAGAGCGTCCATTTGTTTAGTAATAGAATCACCACCATAGATTACTACTTCTTTAACACCTCTTTGGTACTTAGAAATTTTACTGAATTCTTTGGCGACTTGAATGGCCAATTCACGAGTAGGACAAATTGTAATAACTTGCACACTTTTGTTACTTAAATCGATATTTTGTAAGGCAGGTATTGCAAATGCACCTGTTTTGCCTGTGCCAGTTTGGGCTTGCCCTATGACATCACGATTATCTAGTAAGAACGGAAGAGCCGCTGCTTGTATAGGAGTAGGCTCACTAAAGCCCATATCATCTAGGGCTTGTTGGATTTCGGGGATAAGAGGTAAATCAGAAAACAATAAGCCTTCTTTTTCCTCTACTTCTGAGTACTTTGACATGGAGTTGGATACAGTTGTTGTGGACATGTACTTTGTTTAAAACAATAAAAATGATACATAAGGAAATGTAAGCTATCAACTATACAAAACAACGCATAGACCCAAACACCTATCTCCAATAGTACCCTTTGTTGGTAAATAATAAAAATGTAATAACCGAACCTTTGTTTGGTCACGCTCAAATAACATAAATGATATGATATGATTCGATGTTGCAAAGGTAAGCAATAAAATCGGCATCATCACAAAAAAAATTTGGTTTCGTTTTGATTAGCGTAAGTATTTTACTGAAAACCGAATTTTATTTTTATAAAATAGGATTAATTAATGTTTATGCCTAAGTAATTTCAAGAAGGTTTTCCGTTGGTAGAAGATTTATTTATCTGGTTTGTAAATAAAGCACTAGAAAATTGGTCTATCCTTTGGCGTAAATGGCTTTTCTCGAGTTCTGCTCCATTATATTCAGGTGAGAGGCTTTTTTGCCCAGGAAAATCTTCGATATGTAAGCTTTGTGTAGGAAAAGCAAATCTTACTCCTAGTGTTTTGGCTAGACGCAAGATAGCAAGCATTACTTCTTGCC
>JBBRUH010000574.1:0-3100 GCA_038248005.1 Cytophagales bacterium
AAATTGCTGTAACTCCTGAAAATGTGAGTACACTCAACAATTTAGACATCCAATTAGGACAAACTGTTTTTATGGCTGATGAGGTAGTAGTTTCTGCTTCAAGACGTTTTGAGAAGATTACCGAAGCACCTCAGACTATCAGCATTATCAAGGCTCAGAACATTGAAGAATTACCGTCTTTCAATGTAGGAGAGCTAGTAGCTCGTCAAAAGGGAGTGGATTATGTCCGTTCGGGTGTATTAGGAATTGGAGTAAATGTGCGTGGATTTAATTCGGCATTTAACCCTAAAAATCTCCAACTTACTGACAATCGTTTTTCTACTCTGGTAGCCACAGGTTTGCCACTAGGGGCATTAAACACTGTGGTAAAAGAAGACATTGAAAGAATAGAAATCGTACTTGGACCTTCTTCTGCTTTATATGGCCCTAACGCAGGCAATGGCTTGGTCAATACGATTACTAAAGACCCTCGTACCTCTGAAGGAACTACAATGGCATTAGGCTTCGGTAATCAGTCAGTATTTACAGGAAGATTTCGCCATGCGCAGGTGCTGAGTGATAAATTTGCTTTTAAAGTAACAGGTGAATATACTCGTGGAGAAGAATTTGACTATGTGGATACTGTCTATATTGGCTCAGGTGCAAATGCTACAGCACGCCCAGAATTAGACTTAGACCGCACTTTTGAATCTATTCGTGGAGAGGCTTCTGTATTTTATAGCCTTAATGATAATTCTGATTTTATCTTAGGCTATGGTGGCAGCAATAGCACCAACCTAGCACAAACCAACGCAGGTCGCAATCAAATCCGTGATTGGCAGATTCATTACTTACACTTACGCTATGTTTCTCCTCGTTTATTTGCTCAGTTATACCATACTTGGAGTAGCACAGATAGTACGTATGCCATCAATCAACGGACTCAAAACTTTTGGGCATTGCGTGGTGCTGGTCAGTCAGAGGGTAATGCAAGAGCTAACTCTTATGGAAATGCTTTATTTCAAGATAAATCTCGCCGCTGGAATGCAGAAGTGCAATACAATAATAACTGGGGTGGCTACAACTGGATTATTGGTAGTCAATACCAACTAGACCTTGCCAATAGCAATGGTACTTATCTTCTTGATAATGGAGGGGAAAATATCTCTGTAAATCAGATTGGATTTTATACCCAATTAGAAAAATCATTTGGCACAAGTGGCTTCAAAGGAGTACTTTCGGCACGTGCTGATAATCATCAGTTATATGGCTTTAACTTTATACCCAAAGCAGCCTTGCTTTATATCCGTGACAGTGGTACTTGGCGTTTTACTTATGGACAAGGAATCACAGCTCCTACTATTCTTAACTTAGAGGCGAATATCTTCGGAGGATTGCTGTTAGGTAATAGCCAAGGGTTTACATTAAATAATGGCAGAACTATCCAACCTCTCGGAGTAGAAAAAATCCAAACATTTGAGTTAGGTTATAAAGGTAAAATTGCAGGTAAACTATTCTTAGATGTCAATGCTTATTATAACCTTTCTGAAAACTTCCTAAGCCCTGCTTTAGTACTTACTGGCGTAACTCAAAGAGGAAATGAGCCTATTTCTAATTTTCAGGCTGTCAACCCAGGTGCTTTAGTACTGACTTATGTAAACTTTGGTAAGGTAGATACTTATGGCTTTGATATGGGTCTGAATTATTATGTTACTAATAAATTTAACATTGCCCTGAATTACTCTTACTTTGGATTCTCACTAGACAAAGAAGACCCAGCCAATGATTTCCGTGGTACTGGACAAGTATTGGATACAGATTTACCTATCAATACTCCTGCTAATAAACTAAGTCTTGCTCTTAACTACAGTAGCAAACGCTGGTTTGGTTCTATATTTACTCGTTGGGTAGAAGCCTATGACTTCTTCTCAGGTATCAATGTAGCTGCTGCGACTAACAGAGACATCACAGTAGGTGGCTCTCCCGTAGTAGAAAATGCCCGTGTAGGTCGTACTTGGAATTACGGCCCATTGGGTGGATTTGTAAATGTAGATGTAAGTGCAGGTTATCGTTTTGGCAATGGCTTACAAATCTCAGGACAAGTTGTCAATATTTTTGACTCAGAAGTACGTGAGTTTGTAGCTTCTCCTGCAATTGGTCGTTTATTCTCAATAGAATTTAAGGCAAATATCGCCCCTAAGAAAAAATAAAAACCGACTTTTTCAATTCATTTGAAGCATTTCTATTTGGTGGTAACTCACTGAATGGAAATGTTTTTTTTATGATAAAAAGTCATCTTGTTTAGCCATAACTTGATGTTATAATTTTTTTTTATCTAAATTTAAAGCTAATAAGTAGATGTTCAAAATTAGTTTGCACTTTAGTCTTTTTATAAAGAACTGATTATCAGAATCTTACTAAAATAACTCATCAATTATCATTTATAACTCATCACTTATTTAAGATTAATGTGAGATTTTTATGCTCTAACATAAAACTGAGACTTTAATAATATGACCCTTACACAGCTAGAATATATTGTGGCTTTGGATACATACAGACATTTCGTAACGGCTTCGGAGAAGTGTTTCGTAACGCAACCTACGCTTAGTATGCAAGTACAAAAACTAGAAAAAGACCTTGGCATTCTTATCTTTGACCGCAAAAAACAGCCCATAGAGCCTACCAATATTGGCAGAGAACTGATAGGAAGAGCAAAAAAAATCTTGCGAGAAATCAAAGAAATGCAAGACTTTGTCAAAAACGAAAAAGATATTCTAGAGGGAGAACTCAGAATAGGTATTATTCCTACACTTGCACCTTATCTTGTACCTCTATTTCTCTCAGGTTTGCTTAAAAATTATCCTAAGCTAAAACCAATTATGAGAGAAATGCAGACTGAAGACCTTATCTCAGGATTGTACCAAGACAAGTTAGATATTGGGATTCTGGTAACGCCTTTGGAAGATAAAAGCCTATATGAAATGCCTATTTTTGAAGAAACATTTGTGGCTTACCTCTCCGAAACACACCCTTTGCTTGCCAAGAAAGAACTAGATATTGAAGATTTAGATAAACATGACTTATGGATTCTCAATGAAGGACATTGCTTTCGCAGTCA